>JAUYDP010000407.1 GCA_030691805.1 Dehalococcoidia bacterium
TAGCTCCTACCATAGGCAATGCCGTCTGCAATCCAACAGGTCAGAGGGCTAGAGAACTGCCTGTTAACTGCTCAGGATCCGTGGCGCCTTGCTTTCCGAGGAAAGCACTGAGCCTGGGCACAGAGAGCATTGTGATGAGACCTAATCTGCCATGCCGAAGGGTATGCGCCTTACTATAAACGAAAGGAGAATAGGGTGGGCTACTACAAAGATCTGCGCGAGTTGGTGGCCGCTCTGGAGGAGCGGGGCCTTCTGTATCGCATCAAGAGACAGATCAACAAGGATACGGAGCTTATGCCCCTGGTTCGGTGGCAGTTCCGAGGACTGCAGGAGGACCAGCGGAAAGCGTTCCTCTTCGAAAACGTCACCGACGTTACCGGGCGGCTGTACACCATCCCCGTCTTGGTGGGCGCGTTCGGCGCCTCGCGTGCCGTCTACGCGACCGGGCTGAAGTGTTCCAAGGAGGAGATCTACGAGAAGCTGGTCCAGGGACCTCGCCACCTGATCCCGCCGGTCATCGTGGACCGCTCCAAAGCCCCGGTGAAGGAAGAGATCCATGTGGGACAAGACCTTTTGGAGCACGGCGGACTGGGCGAGTTCCCGATACCGATCTCCACGCCCGGTTACGATCCCGGGCCGTACTTCACCTCTCCATGCTGGGTGACTAAGGACCCGGATACGGGCATCCCCAACGTGGGCACCTATCGCACCCAGGTCAAGAGCCCAACGCGGACCGGCGTGATGAACCATCCCTCGCAGCATATCGGCATACACTGGGCCAAGTATAAGGAGCGCGGACTTCCCATGCCTGCGGCGTTGGTGGTGGGCATTGTGCCCGCCGTCGGGATCGGCAGCGTGACCAAGTACCCGTACGACATCAACGAGTTCGCTGTGGCCGGGGGCCTGGCCGGCGAGCCCATCGAGCTGGTGAAGTGTGAGACGGTGGACCTGGAGGTGCCGGCTACGGCGGAGATGGTCTTCGAGGGGGAGATCCCGACCGATGAAGTCGAATGGGAGGCCCCCTTCGGAGAGACCACTGGGTACATGGGGCATATGACGCTTAACGGCTTCTTCAACATCAAGTGCATCACGCACCGGAAGAACCCGATCTACCAGGCCTACATAAGCCAGTTCCCGCCCAGCGAGAGCACCCTGCTGCGGGGCATCTCCGCCGAGGCCGCCGTTTACAAAGCGCTCAAGTACGACTGCAACATCCCCACCGTCACCGACGTAGCCCTGCACGAGTCCTGCGCAAGCTGGTACTTCCTGGTCATCCAGTTGAAGAAGACTAACCCGGCGCAGGTCTGGCAGGCTCTGCATGTCG
This sequence comes from Dehalococcoidia bacterium, assembly GCA_030691805.1. GTDB lineage: Bacteria > Chloroflexota > Dehalococcoidia > JAUYDP01 > JAUYDP01 > JAUYDP01. The sequence continues at coordinate 1,325 of JAUYDP010000407.1, forward strand.
CGGCAGGATTCGACGCTGCGATGGGAAAGATCATCATCGCCGTGGACGAGGACGTCGACGCGCGCGATGCCGACGCGGTGAACTGGGCCATGGCCTTCCGCATGCAGGCCCACCGTGATGTCCAGATCGTGAGCGGGAAGATGAACATGCTGGACCCCTCTGCAGTCCCGCCTGGCACACCGTACGAGCAAGCGATATATCCCGCGCCGGCCGGCACGTCGGCCTTGCTTATAGATGCCACTATGAAGTGGACCTATCCGCCCGTGTCGCTGCCCAAGCGGGAATTTATGGAAAACGCCCTGGAGATATGGCAGGACCTGGGACTGCCTGAGCTCAAGCCGAAGCGGCCCTGGCACGGCTACGAGCTTGGCCAATGGACCGAGGAGAACCACCTGGACGCCGAGCGAGCGCTGCGCGGCGAGCACTATAAGACCGGCGAGGACAGAGCCACCAGGCGCGCCAAGACCAAGGACAGCCGCAGTTTCTGATTGTGGGCCTTCTTCCAATGGAGCATCGGCCGGGGAGAAGGTCCGTTTCTCCCCAAGCCTTGAGGCGCCACTCGTAGAGCCGGGGCTCGAGGGAGGCGTCCAGCGTCTTCGGCCCAAACCCGGTGCGAGCAAAGGCGGGGTGCTAGTTCGCGGCTTCCCAAGCTATTGACATGACGCTCCCCTGCCCGTACAATATGCCTAAGAGTTTGAAGGTTTTGGAAGGGCGAAACTGCCGGGGCGAGTTAATGCAGGTGGTAGAACTGACCCAACATGAGGCGGACGCGGTGAAGATATTCCAGGCCCTCGGAGACCCCACCCGCTTCAGAATAGTCCACATGCTGCTGGAGAGGGAGGAACTGGGCTGCGCCGAGATACAGGGGATATTTCGCCTGAGTGCCCCCGGCCTCTCCTACCACTTTCGCATCCTTCAGGATTGCGGGTTGCTGGTGGTCCGCAAGGAAGGGCAGTTTCACTACTTCAGACTGCAACGGGAGCGGCTGGAGCGCCTGCTCCTGATTCTATCCTCTAAGCTCGTCTAACTATTGATGTCCCGCTATGCGCAGGTGGGCTTTAGGCTCGGGTAGCGCCTCGGCGGTTTTGGAAATATAACAATATCGAACAAAAAGGAGGGGCTTTGGATATCTTGTTTCTTCTGGGCCGAATTGTCCTTGGTGGCTTCTTCGTCTATACAGGCGTGAACCACTTCTTGCAACTGGGCGCGATGACCCAGTACTCCCAGTTCAAGCGAGTCCCAGCGCCGAAGGTGGCGGTGATCGTGTCCGGATTGATGCTGATCGCGGGCGGCTTGAGCATCCTGCTCGGCTACCAGGTGGTCATCGGCGCCTGGCTGCTGATCGTGTTCCTGGTACTAACGGCGATCATGATGCATGACTTTTGGACGGAGAGCGATCCTATGGCCAGGGGTAACCAAAAGGCCCACTTCTTGAAGGTCATCGCTCTGGCCGGCGCGGCGCTAATAATCTCTACTATTCCGGCCTGGCCCATCAGCCTGGGCGGGTAAGGAAGCCGCACCCAGCTCCCTTAGATTGCTGCCGGCAACTGGTGAAGATATTGTTGAGGGGCGCGGGGCCTGCGTAGTTGAACCCTTAGATAAGGAGGGATAATCGTGAGCGACGGACCTGTGCGCGTGGTGGCTTATTCCAACTATACCTGACCCTTCTGCTTTATCGGCCTGGTGCGGGTCGAGAGTCTTGAGAAGGAGTTCAACGTGGAAGTGGAGTGGAAGGGGATGGAACTCCACCCTGAGTTGCCGGAACAAGGGCTGCCAAGCGAGGAAATCCTGCGCGGAGACTACTTCCGGCGCGCCAAGGCGAACCTGCGGCGACTAGCGGCCGAGGACGGTCTGGCTATGATCAACCCCACGTTGATCGTCAACAGCCACCTGGCATTGGAGACGGCCGAATTTGCCCGCGAGCGCGGCGCTTTTGCCGCCCTGCACCGCCGCTTGTTCGAGGCCTACTTCCAGGAGGACCTCAACATCGGCGACAGGGAAACTCTGGTTAAGCTGGCCGGCGAGGCAGGGCTGGATGGCGATGAGGTGCAAAACGTGTTGGCTGAACGCCGCTACCAGCGCCAACTGAGCGAGGTGCTCGGGGAAGCCCGACGTTTGGGCATCACCGGCGCACCGACGTTCCTCATCGGCAACCAGCGGGTGGTGGGGGCGCAACCATACGAGGTGCTGCGCCAGGCCGCGATAATGGCCGGCGCGAAGCCCCTGCAACCCCAGTGAGCAACCAATCAGTAATATCAGCGATTAGCCCCATGTCTTTCATCGCTGCCTTTCGCCGCGGCTCACGCGCTGCAAAGCCGGGAAATCCGAATCGTCGGGTAGAGTTCCTCTAACCCTGTCCACCGGCTTCCGCCCGTGAAGTCCCTACATAGTCGAAGCCCCTTCCTGCAATGCCCGGAAGATCTTTTCGGGAGCTATCGGCAGGCTCTTTATCCGCACGCCGACGGCGTCCCAGATGGCGTTGGCGATCGCCGGCGCTGTCGGGATAATAGGCGCCTCGCCGATCCCCTT
>JAUYDP010000429.1 GCA_030691805.1 Dehalococcoidia bacterium
TCATAACATGCTGTACGCTCGCTATGATTGGAGGTGACAAGGGATAGCTGCAATACCGTATTATTGCGCGCCTGACACCAAGATAAACGAGATATGGATAACCGCAAATGATTGCCAGAGAAGAACTGCACGACCTGATTAACCGGCTGCCGGAAAGCGAGTTACCCGCCGTCCGCAGCTATCTTCGCTACCTAGCGGAAACGACCGACGACCCCGTCCTCAGGGCACTGGTGAACGCCCCCGTAGATGATGAGCCCGAAACCGAAGAGGAGAAAAAGGCCGTCGAGGAAGCAAAGGGGGCCCTGGCAGAAGGCCGGGTGCTGTCCGATGAGGAGATGGCCCGCGAGCTGGGGCTTTGCGCTGGCAGGTAAGATGGGCTGAGCCAGCGGTCGAAAATTAGCGCCGCCGCTCGCCCCAGACATCACGTACAAAATAGCCTCGGTGACGCCATCCTCCGGGGCCAACCGTGTGCTTTGAAGCGCACTGTGTTCCACCTGGTTGCCGTTGAGGAAGAACATGACATAGCTGCGAATGCCTATCCGGCTGTCCAGTACCCTCTCAGCAAAGAGGGGACCGTATTTTCTGTGCATCTGGTCAAGCAGGTCCCGCATGTTGGAGCCATCCGGAAGCTCGAAGGACGCGGCGGCCTCCCTGGTTACGTCCCGTATTACCCCGTGGTACTTGACACTAACCTCTACCATTGTTCGTCTTGTACACTTTTACCTTAACGCAAAGGTCCATGTTGAGATTCCCGGGGTCCATGTGGGCGTAGTCCACTTCCAGCAGGTCGTTGTAGAAGACTCCCTTGCCCTTCGCAATGGGCTGGTTTTTAGACCAGTGGCCGCAAAGGGCAGCGAACCCCAACCCCTCGGGATGTATCCCCTCGCTTAGTCTGAGCCTGCCCTTCACTTTGCGTCCGGCATCGGATTCGACCCACACTTCATCGCCGTCCTTGAAACCCTTTTTCCTGGCCACGTCGGTATTCATGATGATCCGGTACGAGTAAGGGTTCATCTGGGAGGCCTCATCGAGCCAGGGGTTTTCCATGGTCAACGAGTTGGTATGCAATACGTCCCGATAGTAAAAGCCCCAGAACGCGTACTCTGGGTCCTTGACTTCGTGGGAGACACAGGGGTGCCAATCCGGCAATGCGGTATAGGCCCAGAGGTCAAGCTCAACGCCGCACTCCCCGGCAATTTTAGCGACCTCCTCTCCGGTGGTCAGGAACATCTCGAAGTAGACGGGGACCCGCACCGGCGTGAAGGTCCTCCAGTAGACCTCCTTTACTTTTTTAGGCCAGCGAATACAGCCATTCTCCTTAAACCATTCCAGGCCGTGCTCCTCACCGAAGTTATTCCTCAGCACCCGGTCTAAAACGTCCAGATGCTCGTATTTCACGTCTGGATGAAGCTTATAGGGCTCTTCCAGCTTGAAGAACACGTTGTAAGCGATGTTGAGTGGCTCGCGAATACCGATCCGGTCGCCCAACTCGTACAGGATTTGCACCCAGTCACCACGTTTTCCGACCGGCTTGACCAGCGGCTGCCGAATCGGCCAGCCCCAGTCACCCATGCCGGCGGGGTGATTGAAGATGAACGGGAAGTTCGGTGAGGCGTTGTACCGCTCCATATATGACGCGTCCGGCAGCACGATATCCGCGAAGTCGGTCATCTCGTTCAGGAAGATGTCCACGGAGACTATGAATTCTAGCTTCTTCAGGGACGCGGCCACGGTGTCCTTATTGCCTACACTCATTATGGCGTTGGCGCCAAAATTGATCATCATCTCCGGCTTTACATCAACGTTGAACTTTTTGCACCACTCATCCTGGTCAGACGATCCGAGGAAGGGAGACAGCATCGCCCAGGGGAAGATCTCCTTGAGGGACGCAGTCTGAGGCTTGCTGGCGGCCGGCGCCGGATATGGCTTGTGGGGAACGCGCCAGGCGCCGGTGATCATTAGCCCGTCCGGGCATGGCGTAGGGGTATAGGCCAGCCGCCCGGTCTCCGGGTAACCGTGGCAGACCGGGTTGAACCCCAGCGCTCCGCCCGGGACATCCGCCGCGCCGACTAGTTGGTTCAACAGCTCAATGGACAGGCAGTTCCAGGTGGAGTTGCGGTGGCCCTGGGAGCCACGGAAGTATACTGCCGCCACCGGCCGGTAGGGCAGTTCTATCCCATCAATAACGATGGTGCTGCCAATGCGGGCATTGGTAGCCCATTCGTGCGCCAGGCGGCGGATGTTGCGAACAGGGATTGTGGTTATCTTAGATCCCCATTCCGGGGTGAACTTTTTCAGGTGTTCTTTAAGCAACTGGAAGGCCGGCCGGCATTTCACCCCGTCCACCTCGAAGCTTCCCTCGATGGCGAACACCCCGATTGACGGATCGTCAAAGGTCTTTGCTCCTCCGTCCTGTTCATCCCAGACCAGCGGCTTGTTAGTCGTAACGTCCCTTTTGTAGTGGCCGTCGGGCTGGACCAGATAGGGGGCGTTGGTGTATTTCCTTAGGTATTCTTTGTCGTAAGTCCCAAGCTCGTGGACCAGCACATAACACATAGAGAGGGCCAGGGCTGCGTCGGTTCCCACCCGGATAGGCACCCATTCGTTAGCCTTCCCTGAGGCGAAGTTGCACATGGGGTCCACCACCACCAGCTTCATCCCCCTAGCCCGAGCATCGGCCGCCAGTTGGGCGTTCTGGTTAGCCACGTGGCCCGCGGAATGCCCTTTGCTCGCCCCGAAATACAGGGCGTAGTTACACATCTTGAAATCGGGCACCAGGGACCAGGATGCATGCATCAGCCCATTCAACTCGTGGGCGCCGCTCCCACAGTGAATGCCTCCTCCCGCAACCCAGACGGTATCGGTCCCAAAGGCCTGGCTGAAGGTATCAATGCCCCAGTGCATCTCGGCGTTGGCTGTCGTGGTGCCCTGCATGAAGAGCTTCCTGGGATTGTCCGCCAGAATCTTCTTCAGCCGCGGCGCTATGGTTTCATAGGCCTCCTCCCAGGAGCTCTCGACCCATTTAGGGTCTATGCCGATGCCCTTCTCCGGGTTGGTGCGCTTCAGCGGGACGTTCACCCGGTGGGGGTCATAAAGCATCATAATGCCTGCCGTGCCCTTGGCGCAGAGACGACCCTCTCCGACAGTACTATCCGGATTTCCCTCGATCTTTACCAAGCGGCCGTCCACGACATGGCCCATGATCGAGCAGCAGCCATAACACATGCTACAGGCCGAGGGTATCCACCGGTCGTCTAGAGTCTCTGCCGATGCGGACTTGCTGTCAGCCAATTTCAAGCCTCCACCCTGAGAAGTAGTACCCCGTTTCCGGGTTGCTAAGACTATTTAGCCCTTAAGTTTATCCTAACGTTTATGCGGGACCTGGTCAATAAAGAAAATAACCTTTCTTGCCCAAAGCTCACGGGCTGCCTGTTCCGAATACCCCAGTGACGCCAATATATCCAGAGTCTGTTCACCATGAGCAGGGGCTGGCTTTCGGACGCCACCCGGTGTGTCCGCCAGTCTGATTGGCGTGCCAAGCTGTATCATTTTACCGGCCAACGGGTGGCTCTCTTCGGAGAGGATGCCACGGTGGCGCACCTGTGGGTCTAAAACAACTTCCTCGAAGGTGTTTACCGGCGCCCAGCAGATATCGGTTTCCTCCAATTTTGCCTTCCACTCCTCCAGGGTATGGTTGGCGAAGATTGCTGCCAGTTCAGCCTTGACCCTGGATCCTTCTTCGCCGTCAACAAAGGGGAAGTCCAAGAGGTCCTCTCTATCCACCAAACGGCAGAGGTTAGCCCAGAAGTGAGGCTCCAGGATCCCCAGGGAAATGCTCCGGCCGTCTCTTGTGCGATAGATGTTATAGGCTGGTATTCCGCCGGACAGCCTTTCCACGCCCGGAAGGGGTGACTTGCCGGATGCCACGAACTTGGTCAGAGGCTCGAACAGGCATTGTATAGCCGCGTCCATCAAAGAGATATCAACAAACTGTCCCTCCCCAGTCTGTTCCTTTACCCGCAAAGCTAGGAGTACCCCCAAGGCAGCCAGCATACCAGCGCTTGCATCTGCGATCTGAACTCCAGGAATCACAGGACTGCCATCCGGTTTTCCTATTATCCCCTGGACCCCCGCCAGGCTGATATAATTCAAGTCATGGCCGGGCCGGAGGCGGTAAGGGCCGTCCTGACCGTACCCGGAGATGGCGCAATAAACGATATCGGGTTTCACACCCCTGACATGTTCATACCCGATTCCCAGCCGGTCCATGACCCCAGGCCGGAAGCTCTCCAGAATAACGTCGGCCGTCTTGGCCAGCTTAAGAAATATCTCGCGCCCCGCAGGGTCCTTGAGGTTGACGCCTATACTTTCCTTGTTCCGATTGAATACCAGATGGCCTGCGCCGGTCCCGCTAATCCGGTAGTCCTGCCTCGTAGGGTCCCCATGCTCAGCGTCCTCGACCTTAATTACCCGCGCGCCAAAATCCGCCAGGAGCATAGTTGCATAGGGGCCCGGTCCCAAGCGACTGACGTCCAGGACCAGGACACCCTCCAGCGCCGTCTTTATTTCTCGACCCCCCTATGCTCCCATAGCTTATGCGCTGCCGTGATCGCTTCGGTAAAAGAAAGACCGTGGTCCGGGCTTCCTTTTACGCTGATGCGGCCTTCGTCCACCAACAGGTAGAGGTCCAAACGGTGAGCTTGCTAATCGCCGTTGCCTCTTCACACCTTGCATACTTTGCAAAGGATGCCCCTCATGTCGGGTGTGCCGGTAAAAGGGTCGTTGTGCTTGTTATCAATGAGGACGTTGACGTTAGCCCCATCCCATCCGTATCCTTCCTGCCCCAGCTCCTTGCAACCCTGCCACCAGCCGTGGGGGACTTGCACCACTTTTGGGTTAATTCCCTCGTTCAGGTGGGCCTGCTGCTTGATGCGGCCCACAACCGTCTCTACCCACACCCAGTCCCCTTCTTTGATTCCCAGGGAAGCGGCAGTCCTGGGGTGAATGCTCATCAGAGGCGTCTGGGCCAACTCCCGCAGCCAGGGAATATTCCGATAGGCGGAATGGTAGAAACCAGGAACGCGGCCACTGGCCGTGAGAATCAGCGGATATTCCCGGGCCATTTCTGTGGCCCGCAGGGGGCTGTAGAAGGGCTCCTCGAAGTAGGGAAGGGCATCGAAGCCTAGCCGGCCCACAGTAGTATTGTAGAGCTCAACCCTCTTCGTGGGCGTCCTGAAGCCATCCTCCTCATAAGCGCGGTACTTCTTAGGCACCTCGATGATGTACTTTTCCTTCATCTCTTCCCAGGTGATGCCGAACTCGCTGAGCTCCCAGTCAAGGATCTCCCCCACGTCTTTCCACCAGTACTTCCCAAGGCCCAGCCGTTTGGCCACCTCGTTGTAGAACTTCTCGTCGGGCCACCGCTCGTACATGGGGTCCACGGACCGGGGACGGGCTGTGATGAAGTTCTTGCAGACCTCCTCACTAAGGTTGTCCCGCTCGGTCCAGTGGGCAGCAGGGAGGACGATATCCGCCAGGTTGCCGGTGGGGGTCACGAAATAGTCCATCACTACCAGGAATTCCAGCTTCTCCAGGGCTTCCCTGGCCTCCCTTGAGTTCTCCACAGAGACAATGGGATTAGTTGCCACCAGCACCATACCTTTTATGGGATAAGGCTTCCCCGTAAGGATCGCCTCCCAAACCTTGGTGTAATGGGCGCAGGCGAAAACTCCACCGGAGAGGAGTGGGGCCTCCTTGGCCCCCAGACGCTTCTCGGCCTGGCCAGCGGGCAGGGCTTCCAAAGCCGGCCAGCCCATGGCGAACCACCGGGAAATACCCACGGGCCAATCCACGTTACCACCCGGCACATCCAGGTTCCCGCAGAGGCCAATTAGCTGGTTAATGGCGACGTTGTTCTGGAACCCGTTGGTATGGTGGCTGATTCCCAGGTGGATCCCGATGGCCCCAGGCCTCGCACTGGCATACGTCCTAGCCGCCTCCCTGATCTCTTCCGCCGAGATCCAGGCGATCTCCGATACAGCTTCCGGGGAGTAGTCGGTCAGGCGATCGGTAAAATGGTCCCAGGCGGTGCGGCAGGGAATGCCAGCCACCTGGACCGACCCGTTGAGGGCAGGGGTCAGGTCGGGGGCATCATAGGGTCGAGGCGCCTGCTGGCTCTCATCCCAGACCATGTACTTTTGGGAGTCCCCCCCAGCCACCACATCGGCCTCTACCAGCAGCTTACCGTTATCCCCCCTGACCAGGAAAGGTGCGTTGCTCCATCTGGTGACGAACCCCCTATCGTAAAGCTCCTCCTGTACGATGACGTTCATCCAGGCCAGAGCCACGGCGCCGTCGCTACCGGGGCGCAGGGGAAGCCACAAGTCCGCCTTGGAGGCAAGGGGGGTGAAGACGGGGTCCACCACAATGAGCTTGGCCCCCTTCTCCTGGGCATCCAGGATATGCTGCGCCTGGCACGGTATAGAGTTGGAGGGGTTGTAACCCCAAAGGACGACACATTGGGCATCGGAAAACTCCGGCTCTATGCCGTGCAATCCGCCGCCCCACACGGTGCGGGCAGCGGCAGATTGCGGCGCCGTGCATATGTTGCTTACTCCCATCCGGTTTGGTGTTCCGAAGGTGTTGGTGATCCGAAAACAGTACTGGTTGGTCTCCCTTCCCGTCCCAAAGCCAAAGCCGACCGACTCCGCCCCGAACTCCTCTTTGTAACCCAATAGCTTCTTAGCTATGGTATCCAGGGCTTCATCCCATCCGATCCGTTCCCATCCGGGGTCCGGATCTCCCTTGGGCCTGGTCCGCTTCTGCGGAAAATTCAGGCGGTCAGGATGATAGAGTATCTGACGGACGGCATTTCCCTTGGCGCACATCATACCCCGGCTAAGGGGATGTTCAGGGTTCCCCTCAACCTTCACAACTACCCCTTCCTTAACATGAACCAGCGCCCCGCACCGGCTGTGGCAGTCTAGACAAGCCGTCCGCACGACCTTCTCATCCCCACCCCTGGGCCATCCAGGCGGCATCCACTCCACGGCCACTGCGTCACCTTTCGATGCCCGCTGCCTAAGCACATCCCTGGGGATATCCCCCTTAAAGTTCTTCGCCTTGAGATAGACTATCCTCGGCCCGGTCTTGAGCTCCGGCCAGAGCCTGAAGGCCCTATGTTCCTGATCCTTGAGCAATTGGTAGACCTGGCTGGATGTGTCGTTAGCATCTCCAAAGAACATGGCCTTGCCGACACAGGAGAGGACGCAGGCGGGCTGTAGTCCCATGTTGATCCGGTGGGAACAGAAGGTACACTTCTCAGCAAGGCCGGTGATTGAGTTCACGGAGACTGCATCATAGGGACAGGCATCCACACAGAGACTGCAGCCATTGCAGTCAGAGTTGTTGATGAGGACCAGCCCGTCCTCGCTCTTTACCATGGCCCCTGTGGGGCAAGCCTCGATGCAGGGAGCGTTATCGCAATGCATGCACTGCTTGGGAAAGTAACAAGCAGATAGCTCTGGGAAGCTGCCAACGGGTCCTACGGTAAGGACGGGGTTCCAGGTGAGGCCAACGGGCAGGTCGTGCTCGTGCTTGCAGGCCACAGTACAGGCATCACACCCCACACATCTTTGGAGGTCA
>JAUYDP010000102.1 GCA_030691805.1 Dehalococcoidia bacterium
TACTCAGCCACTAAGACACCAAGGCACAAAGAAAGTTATGGAATACAAGCCTCTTTCAGAGCGTGAAGAAGAAATAGCAAAGGCCATTGTCGAAGCGGCATACATCGTTCATAAGAATTTAGGCCCAGGATTGCTGGAAAAGATCGTAACTACTCAGCCACTAAGACACCAAGGCATAAAGAAAGTTATGGAATATAAGCCTCTTTCAGAGCGTGAATTCGTGTCTTTGTGACTTTGTGGCTGAGTAGTTACAATTAGCGAAACAAGGCCCTCCGGCTGGAAAGCCTGGCGGGTAATATTATTTGGATCGGGGCTGATGGGAAACCAAAGCCACGGACATTAAGGCGCGTCAGTGAAGAACGGCATTCCTCTGAAGGACCGGGAGAGGGTGGAGGTCCGCCTGGCGGGCATGGGTGGCCAGGGTATGGTCCTTGCCGGGCAGGTCCTGGCCCGGGCTGCGGCCGTCTATGACGGCAAGAACGCCGTCCAGTCCCAGTCCTATGGCGCCCAGCAGCGGGGAGGCCCGAGCCAGTCGGAGGTAGTCATCAGCACAGGGGAGATTGACTATCCCCGGGTGGTGTCTGCGGATATCCTGGTAGCCCTAACGCAAGAAGCCTGCGACAAACACTTCCTGAACCTCCGAAAGGGAGGGATCCTGATTGTGGATTCCGGCCTGGTGGACCGGGTGCCTACCAGCCACGCCTACCGGGTGCCGGTGACGGAGCTATCCCGGAAGGCTACCGGCCGCCCAATAGCGGCCAGTATAGTGGCACTGGGCCTTCTGGCAGAGCTGACCGGGGTGGTATCCGAGGAAGCCCTGCGGGCGACCCTGGCGGTCGAATCCCCCCGGGGCGCCCTTGACCTGAACCTGCGGGCGCTCGAGGCGGGGCTGGAAGAGGGACGACGACTCAAGGGAGCGTAATCAAATTGCGATACCGTATACGAGGGTTCGGCCTTCCTAGCGACAGGGTATATAATGTGGAGACGATATTCCCAAGAGAGGAGGTGTTTCGAGGGTGTTTCACAGAGCGGCTATAGCAGAAATCGCATCACTTGAGCAAATGTATGTTTTCAGAAGGCCTGAGGAGGTGATCGAGTTCCTTGAAGATCACCCGTTTCTGGTTGCATTGCTCTTCGACGCACACCCTCAAATCGTGAAGCATTTTGGTCCCCGGCCAGATGCCGTCCTTGAGGTCGTTGTTGATCCAGAGGCGATGGCCGACCGCGAGCTGTTTGCTTTAATTCGCACACATCTGCCTCCAAGGGATGCGCTCAGTCGTCTGGAGCGGTTAGATGAGGAGTGGTGGATAGAGGCCTTGGAAAGAGCGCAAGGCGCGCTATGCATCGACCTGGAATTTGCATGACTTTCGATTGGGTGGGCTACCTGAGCCTCGCCGAGGAACTGGCTGGACAGGGCAAGACACCTTCGACTCAGGAGGCCAAGCTGCGGTCCGCGGTCAGCCGCGCGTACTATGCTGCTTTTTGCAAGGCGCGAAACCGGCTGAGGGACCAAGAGGACACGAAACTGCCGCCCTTCGATGTCCACAGATTTGTTTGGGACCAATTCAAGAACAGCGATAGTGCGGCGCGCAGGGAGATAGGCACAAATGGGGACCGCCTAAAGAAAGATCGTGTGAAAGCGGATTACGATGACACCATTCCAAACGTTGCTTCTCTTACCGTGAAAGCGCTGAGGCTAAGTTCGCAGATACTTAACCGCTTGGACCGCCTATGAACTGGGAACACTCGGAGCGGGATGAAGGTTAAGATCAGACTGTTTGCCTCCTTGCGCGAGATAACCCGGATCAGGGAGCGGGTGGCCGAAGTGGCGGCCGGTACCACGCCGGCCGGGCTCCTGGCGGCCATGGTCCGGGACCTTCCTGCGTTGGAGGGCCTTCGTGCCCACATTATCTTCGCGGTGAATGGGGACTATGTTGCGGGGGATGCGGTGCTGAACGACGGCGACGAGGTAGCCTTCATCCCACCCGTCAGTGGGGGCCGGGCTGGACGCCGCGAGACGGGGGGTTCGGGGGGGTGTCCCCGCGCTTTCTTTCATCCTACCAATTAGTGGAGGCCAAGGGATGTATGAGATCACCGAGCGCGAACTCTCCGTGGAGGAAGTGGAGGCTAAGGTGCGGCATCCTTCCTGCGGGGCCATCACCATCTTCGTGGGGACGGTGAGAGACGTCTCCAAGGGACGCAAGGTCCTCTATCTGGAATATGAAGCCTACAAAGAAATGGCCGAGAAGAAGCTGGCCGAGATAGGAGAGGAGATCAAGTCCCGCTGGGGCCTGGAGAGGGTGGCCATTACACATCGGGTCGGGCGTCTAGCTCTCGGAGAGGCTAGCGTAGTCATCGCCGTCGCTTCGCCCCACCGGGCGGAGGCCTTCGAGGCCTGCCGGTACGCTATCGAAACTCTCAAGAAGACCGTTCCTATCTGGAAGAAGGAGGTCTGGGAAGACGGAGAGGTCTGGGTGGGCATGGAGGGCACCGGTGATTCGGGGTAGCCGGCCTTTTCGAGGGCCGGTGCGGGGCTGGAAAGCCCCGCCTACCCAGGCTCAACTGGGTGGGCGTCAGAATTTCGCGCTGGAGGAGAGTAGGCGTAGTACGGGGGCTCGTCCCCTGCTCCCGGCGCCAGCAGGGGACAAGCTCCCACACTACATTGCTCAACGTGGAGGGTCTCAGGCGCCAGCAGGGGACAAGCCCCCACACTACATTGCTCAACGTGGAGGGGTGACGGCCTGCCGCCGATGTGGTAGAATAACCAAGGTCAAAACGGAGGTGGTAACGAGTCGGTGAAACTAACCTTTCTGGGCACCGGGACCTCCACCGGAGTTCCCGTTATTGCCTGTGACTGCCCCGTTTGTACCTCTCGAGACCAGCGCAACCACCGCACTCGTGCCTCTCTACTGGTTGGGAACAACGGCAACAATATACTAATAGATACCTCCCCTGATCTGCGCCAGCAGGCCCTCAGGGCAGGCTTACGGCGCCTGGATGCTGTTCTATTTACCCATTTCCATGCAGACCACGTAGGCGGCTTGGATGAGCTTCGTGCCTTCAACATCGCCCAACGTGCCTCCATTCCGTGCTTTGGAGACGAACTAAGCATCCATAACATAAAGATCCGCTATCCCTATATATTCAACGGGCGTCTATATTTCGGCGCCAAGCCGGAGCTTACTATGCATCAGGCTTCGGAAGTGATCTATATTTTTGGCATGGAGATAATCCCCGTGCCGGTATATCATGGCTGGCTGCCCATTCTGGGTTACCGCATTGGCCGGATGGCCTACGTCACCGATTGTAGCGCCATTCCTCCCGAATCGCTAAGAACGTTAAGGGACCTGGATGTCTTGGTGCTGGGAGCGCTAAGACATGAGCCTCACTACAGCCATTTCACGGTAGCCGAGGCGCTAGAAGTTGTGGCAATGCTTCGACCCCAGCGCGTATATTTGACTCATATGGCCCATGAACTGGACCACGAAGAAACCAGCGGGATTCTGCCCCAAGGGGTGGAACTGGCCTACGACGGATTGGAGATAGACCTGGGATGATTACAAAGGCCGGCTGCGGTATGCGCCGGTTTAGGGGCGCCGCCGACCAAGGAGCCTGGGTTATTGCCGCCGTAATTCTCCTGACGGCGGCAGCCTGCCAGACCCAGCCGGTTGTCCGGCCCCAGTCAGGGGCCGC
>JAUYDP010000110.1 GCA_030691805.1 Dehalococcoidia bacterium
TACTCAGCCACTAAGACACCAAGGCACAAAGAAAGTTATGGAATACAAGCCTCTTTCAGAGCGTGAAGAAGAAATAGCAAAGGCCATTGTCGAAGCGGCATACATCGTTCATAAGAATTTAGGCCCAGGATTGCTGGAAAAAAACTATGATGTATGCTTTTGCCATGAACTTTCTAAAAGTGGCTTTCACCCTGTAGGGGCGGGTTTCAAACCCGCCCCTACTTCCCATAACGTATGATGGAATTATCTTTGACGAAGGATTGCGACTTGACGTGTTGGTTAGCGACCTTGTTATCTGTGAACTCAAAGCAGTTGATCATGTAAATCCTGTTTGGGAGGCTCAACTCCTCAGTCATCTGAAACTGACGGGTAAACGACTTGGCTTTCTGATTAATTTCAACGTGCCGGTGATAACAAAGGGGATCAAACGATTTGTTGTCTGATTTCCTTCGTGTCCTTGTGACTTTGTGGCTGAGTAGTTACTATCCGGGGTTCCGTATATCTCACCCCCTGGCCTCCTCTCCGCTGCCGGAGAGGGGGTTGGGGGAGAGGTCCAGGTGCCCGCTCCCCTAACCTCCGGCGCCAGCATGACCCCTGCCCCATCAATTTGGTGAGAGAAGCTACTTCTTTTCGTCGGACGGATCGCCGGGTGGCTCGCTCGGGGGCCGGCGAAGGTCCCTCTGACCCCGCGAGATCCGCTGGCTCTGGAACGTCATCTCTTTGGAATCCATCGGGGACATTTGGCAAGCCATCTCAGGCTCTAGCTCGGATAACTCCTGGACGGCCTCGCAGAGGACCTGGTCGTCACCGGCGTATTGCTCGATATGTCGCGCCACCGACTGGAGCCTCCTTCGAGCGCCTGTGAAGTCGCCGCGCTGGTTTCGCTCCGTCGCCTCCCGCTTGGCCCGCTCGGCGTGGTGGACTCCCACCCACCGCATGACCGCCGGGTCGCGCTGCTCGGCGTCGCAGGCCTGGTGGCTGGCATAGGTGAACCGGACCCCCTGCCATTCCGTGCGCCGTTCGACGCCGTCCTGGACCCAGGCGGCCCGCGCCCGGACCTCCTGGGACTCCAACCGCCCCAGTTCCGGGAACCCGAAGCGGACCACCACCGGCCGTTCCTCGTCCGCCATGAGATCGCCGACGGCCAGCGTGCGCCGGGAGGGGTCCTGGGGCCCGGAGAGCCAGTAGGCGCTGACGACCTCTATCCCCACGTCCTTCCCCACCTCCACCTCCAGCCTGACGTTCCCGGCGGCTACCGCCAGCAACTCACCCAGCTCGCCGATGAAGGCGCTGGCGATGTCTCCGGCATCCCGCAGATGGTGGAACTGGCCTCCCCCGGCCACAGCCATGGGCCCCAGGAGTCCCTCGGCATAATCAGGGCCGATTCCGAAGGTGCTGGTGCCGATGCGGGCGTTCTCCCGCACCCCGGCCGCCTCTGAGGCGATACGCTCTGGGTCGGTGAGGCCGACGTTGGCCAGCCCATCGGTCAGCAGGAAGAGCCGGGATAGCCCTCTGGCGCTCTCCGGCGAGCTATCGGCGGCGATGGCCTGGCAGCCGGTCAGCCAGCCCTCGTGCAGCGCAGTGCTTCCCCGCGCCTCGATCCGGCTCAAGGACTCCCGGACCCGGGCCTTAATATCGCTGGTAGCCGGCGCAATCGCCTGAAGCAGGTCTATCTTGTCGTCGAATATCACCACCGCCACCCGATCTCGTTCCTGGAGCCTCTCCAGCACGGCCAGGGCGGACTTCTTGGCTGTGTCCATCTTATGATCGCCTGCCATGGAGCCGCTGCGGTCAATAACCAGCCCCAGGGTCACCGGAAGCCGGCCATTTGTTGCCTGGCTGGGCTGCCGGCCCACGACGATGCGAAACGCGATATGACGGTAGCTTCCGTTGGGCCGGATGAGGCAGCGCTCCGGCTGGGCTGCCAGGCTGACCCGGGGCATTTCGTCGGCTGCGGACAGGCTGCCAGGCTGTCCAGTTTCACCTTCCCCAATGCCTGGCCCCCGCTGGTCTTTTTCACTGCCGACCGGCGCCACCTCTTCCCCTCCCGCAATGCCCGGCTCCGGCTTCCCTCTTCCGGCGCTGTCCGGCACTCGCTGGTCACTTGCCACCATGCCAGGCGCCCGATGGGCCTCACCGCTCATCATCTTCCACAGGTTCATCTATCCCCTCTCCTTCCTCACTGGCCTCTATCGGGCCAGGTATATTTTCCCCTCCAACACCGTGAAGGGGTCCAGAGCCATGCAACTAGGGCAGGCTTTTCGATCTTCTGGTAAACGCCGTAAGAACGATGTTTGTAGTCCGCGGACGCTGTCTCTCAGGCTATACTTCAGTTTCGCCCGATTCTTGCCTTAGGATATCAATCAGATAGCGGTAGCGGTCCACCAAGTCAGACCGGATGTGCAGCTCAACTCCCGGCTCTATCTCCCAGCGATACCAGGTCCCCTCCGCCGGCATCGTTGGACCGGCCTGTGGCTCCGAGTCCTCGGCTATCTGCGCTTGCCTGGCTGGTGGCTCTAAGGGCGCCCGCAGCTCTGGATAGGTAGCGGATTGCCGCGAAGGCGCCCGCAGAACTTGATATTTGGCGGATTGGTCCGGCTCTGTCGCCGTCCCTGACAGTCCAGCGGAGGGCTCCGGGACCTCCACCCGTTCAGTGTAGGGCGGGATCCGCGGGCTGTAGACCCGCCCTGCTTCCTGAGCCCGCTTTAGGAGCTCCGACACGTACTCCTTCGGTGCCAACTCCCGGGCGGCCCACCGAAGGTCCTCCTTGATCTGGTCCTGCTCGGTTACCAGCGTGCGGACATCCTCGGCGGATAGCCGCGATAACCGCTCGCGTATCTGGGACAGCGGCACCCTCTGCTCCACCAGGCGGCGGATTAGGCGCAGCCGCAGCAGATGCTCCTCGGAGTAGAAGGCAGCCTTACCGCGGCCCCCAGGACCGGGGAGGAGCCCTTCCGTAATGTAATAGCGTATTGTGCGCAGGGGCACTCCAACCCTTTGCGCCAACTCTTCGATGGTGAACTCGTCGTGATGTTTCAACATACTGATATTATACACAGTGACAGTGTCACTGGTAATAGTTTTTGGGGGCTATTTTTCACATCTTTGGACCTATGGCGGCCGGACTACCTTGGGTAAGAGAAACGCTGTGAGCGGGTTTCGGGCGGGCTATCCCAACGGCGGCTAAGTTCGTCGGGATAAAAATCCAAAGCGAATGCAGAGGTCTCTCCTGAGAGCGCCGGCGTCTCGCCGGCAAGTGGCCGCTACTCTCAAGGGGCAATCATCCCTGGAAACTAACCTCACAGGGGTGAAAGGCCTCAGGGCGGCATGGAGATGCTTCGCTTTACTCAGCGTGACATGGGGTGGATCGGCTGGAGCCAGGCATCTCGCAGGTGTTCGGCTCCCAAAATAGCCCCTTGTATCTTAAAGACATGGGATTTTGGGTCTCAGCCCGATGCTTTAGCATCGGGCTTGGCTGGGGTGTGGACTGTTTTTGTTAGTGAGCTAACAACCCGGCAACGGAGAGATCTTCGTCGAGGTCTTCCCAGTGGATGCCTATTCCACCACCGATAAGCCTCCAATGACCTCGCTGTTCTTCCGTTGCGCTTCGTAAACTGGGGAACCACTCCAATGGAACGCTTATCTGCCTGCCGTCCGTTAGAACGACGTGCATCATGTCGCCATCGAAGTGGATATCGGTAGCAAGGGCCACCGTTGGCCTGTTTGCCTCTGTACTAATGGCTAAACCTCACACTTGTGTTAATCGCCGCTGCATGAAACACGCCCTAATTCGATGGTTGGGAGGTGCAAAGAGCAAGGATTAAAGTTGGGACTGATTCACAACGGATAACGGATTGCAACGGATAACGGATGAGGCGGACATCTAACCCGTCTTCCGTGAATCGGGGATGGCGAAGCTGCTCACAATGCATCCGTTGTACGTTTTGCTCTTATTTCAGGCAAAAGCAGCCCCAGCAGATGGTGCTCCGTGAGCTATCCCGCTCATCCGTTGTGAATCAGGGTCGTTACCCACACGAGGTATCCCTCATCCGTTGTGAATTGGGGCCGGCGTGCCCAATGCTCGGGTGCGCCTCACTTCCGAGCCGGCCGGGGTATCTCCTCCTCCGCCATCAGGGCCTTGCGCAGCTCGATGATCTCGTCACGATATAGGGCGGCCTTCTCGAATTCCAGGTTGCGGGCGGCGGTTTTCATCTGGGACTCCAGGTCGCTAATTAGACGGCTGATCTCGGCCCGAGGCAGCCCTTCGCCCACCCGGTACTCCACACGGCTCTCGGCCACGGCGCGCAGCCGCTCGGTGATATCCCGGATGGCCTTCTTGATGCCCTGAGGTGTTATGCCGTGGACGATGTTATATGCCTCCTGGATGGCGCGGCGCCGGTTGGTTTCCTGGATGGCCCGCCTCATAGAATCGGTCATCTTGTCGGCGTACATGATGACGTGGCCTTCTACGTGGCGGGCGGCCCGGCCCATTGTCTGGATGAGGGAGCCCTGGGAGCGCAAGAAGCCTTCCTTGTCAGCGTCCAGGATGGCCACCAGGCTCACCTCCGGCAGGTCCAGGCCCTCCCGCAGAAGGTTTATGCCGACCACCACATCGTAGACGCCCAGGCGCAGGTCCCGGAGGATCTCCACCCGCTCCAACGTATCTATCTCGGAATGGAGGTAGTGGGTCTTGATGCCCATCTCCTTAAGATAGTCGGCCAGCCGCTCGGCCATACGCTTGGTCAGGGTGGTCACCAGGCAGCGCTCGCCCCGGTCCACCCTCGTCCTGATCTCGCCGATGAGGTGGTCTATCTGGCCCTCGATGGGGCGGACTTCCACGGTGGGGTCCAGCAGGCCGGTAGGGCGGATGACCTGCTCCACCACGTGCTGGCTGTGCTCATGCTCGTAGGGGCCGGGGGTGGCTGAGACGTAGATGACCTGGCTGATATGCTCCATGAACTCGGCGAAGGTGAGAGGACGGTTATCCATGGCCGATGGCAGGCGGAAGCCGTAGTCCACCAGCACCTGCTTTCGGGACCGGTCCCCGTGGTACATGCCCCGCACCTGTGGCAGGCTGATGTGTGACTCGTCCACGAAGAGGAGGAAGTCGTCCGGAAAGTAGTCCAAGAGAGTGGATGGACGCGCCCCGCAGGCCTGGGCGCGGCCGTCGCTTGGCCGGTGCCGTCGGGCCAGGTGGCAGGAGTAGTTCTCTACCCCGGCGCAATAGCCGACTTCCTGGAGCATCTCCAGGTCGTACCTGGTGCGGGACTCCAGGCGGGCCGCTTCCACTATCTTGCCCTCCTCGTTAAGCTCCCGCAATCTCTGCGCCAGCTCGGCCTCGATATCTGCTATGGCTTCGACCAGCTTGTCCTGGGGCGTTACGAAGTGACGGGCGGGATAGACGTCAATCTCCTGCCGTTCTCCCAGAATCTCGCCGGTATAAGGTTCTATTTCGGTGATGCGCTCGACCTCGTCGCCCCAGAACTCGATCCGGACGGCCACCTCCTCGTAGGCGGGATAGACCTCCAGGGTATCCCCGCGCCGGCGGAACTTACCACGGACGAAGTTATAGTCATTGCGCTCGTATTGCATGTCCACCAGTTGCCGGAGCACCTTCTCCATACGGTGCCGCCCGCCTCGCCGCAGCGAGAGAACGAAGTTGTAGTACTCGTCCGGCGACCCCAGGCCGTAGATGCAGGAGACCGAGGCCACGATGACCACGTCTTTTCGGGAGAGCAGCGCCCGGGTGGCGGCGTGGCGCATCTTGTCTATCTCATCGTTGATGTCGGCGTCCTTCTCGATGTACAGGTCCGTGCGGGGGACGTAGGCCTCCGGCTGGTAATAGTCGTAATAGCTGACAAAGTACTCTACGGCGTTGTTGGGGAAGAATTCTTTGAACTCAGTGCATAGCTGGGCGGCCAGGGTCTTGTTGTGGGCCAGGACCAGGCTGGGCTTCTGGATCTGGGCCATGACGTTGGCCATGGTGAAGGTCTTGCCGGAGCCGGTGACGCCCAGCAGGGTCTGCTGGCGCATTCCCTGGCGCACGCCGTCCACCAGCTTTTCGATGGCCTGCGGCTGGTCCCCGGTGGGGTGGAAAGGAGATACGAGCTGAAATTCGGGCATGGCCTCTACAACTAGGCGGCCACACTGACTTTGAACACTACCTCGTCATCCTTGGGGACGACTTGGCTTTCTTCCCGAAGAACTTCGAGGTAAAGCTCGATAGCCTCTTTGGCGTTCGCCAGGGTCTCTTCCAGGGTCTCCCCTTGAGAGTAGCACCCTGGAAGAGCCGGCACCTCCACCCAGTAGCCGCCCTCCTCCTCCTTGTGGATGACAACGGAGTACTCCATCTCTGCCCCTTACAATAGCTCCTCAAATTCTTCGACGGATAGTCCTGCTTTCTTCAAAGCGTCCAAGATAATGCCCGCCTTAACTGTCCCCCGATGGAAGGGTAGAACGAGCATCCCCTTCTCCGGGTGCTTCATGATGTAGTGACTGCCCTTTACCCTCGCCACTTTATAGCCCAGACGCTGAAAGGCGGCTATGGCTTGTTG
>JAUYDP010000147.1 GCA_030691805.1 Dehalococcoidia bacterium
CGAGCAGGGATGGGAGCCGTTCGGTGCCAGTGGAGTAACCCAATATACGGCGAAATGTGAGGGTGCTACTTTTCACAGCACTGATTTTGGGCATTTCCACCTTAGGCTCGTCGCCCGAGCCGACTAGCATCCAAGATTGGATGTAGTGATGGCCACAAGCCCGTTCGTATAGCAGGATTTGTGTGATTTTCGCGACAACGGAGTAACCTATGGAACCTTCGGATATAGACCCAATAACCTTTGAAGTGCTCCGACACCGCCTCTGGGCGATCAACGACGAGGCGGGGGCCACCATCAAGCGTATCTCGGGGTCGCCGATCGCCACGGAGGCCTACGATTTCAACACCGGCATCCTCAACGCCCAGGGGGATATGCTTATAATCGGGATATACATCACCACCCACGCCTCAGTGCAGGATATTATCATCAAGAATATCCTCAAAGACTATGCAGACAACCCCGGCATCGGGGAAGACGATATGTTCATAACCAACGATCCCTATTACGGTGCGCTTCACCAGTCCGATGTCACCTGTGTGGCCCCCATCCACTGGAAGGGTGAACTGGTAGCCTGGTGCGGCTGTACCATTCACCAGATAGATGTGGGAGGGCCAGTGCCGGGCAGCTTCGCCGTAGGCGCCCGTTCCATCTACGAGGAGCCTCCGCCGATACCTCCCCTTAAGATTGTGGAGAGAGGCATATTGCGGAAGGATTTGGAGCGGGAGTACCTGCGGCGTTCCCGCACGCCTTCGCTGGTGGCCCTTGATTTGCGCGCCCAGATAGCCGCCAACAACGTGGCCAAAGCCCGCGTGCGGCAGTTGATCCAGTCCTATGGCCTGGACGTGGTGCAGGCGATAATGACCCGAATGTTGGATTATGTGGAGGCTCGCTTCCGTACCCGTCTTCGAGAGCTTCCCGACGGGACCTGGCGCCATGTCAGCTTCGTGGAGCACGATGGCCTGGAGGACAAGGTCTATCCCTGCCGCCTTACAGCCGTTAAATCGGGTGACAAACTAACCCTGGACTTTACCGAGAGCGCTTCCCAGGCCCCGGCGCTGATCAACGGCTGCTACAGCGGGCTGCGCGGGGGCATCATGTCATCTCTACTGCCCATGCTCTGCTTCGACATGCCGTGGAGCCCCGCCGGCCTCTGGCGGGCCATTGAGCTTCGGACACGTAAAGGGACCATGGTAGATGCCGAGTGGCCCGCAGGGGTCAGCATGGCCCCTATCTCCGCCTGCTGGGCAGCCAGGGTCGCTGTCAACGTCTGCTTGGGGAAGATGCTCTCAGCCAGCGAGACGCTCCGAGACCATGCCATGGCCTCCTGGCAGGGGTCTTGGCCCGGACAGAACCTGGCAGGCATAAACCAGCGGCGTGAGCCATTCGGCACCATGATCCTGGACTCCATGGCCGGCGGCAGCGGGGCGCGAACGTGGAAGGACGGCGTTGACTCCGGGGGTATCTTATCATCCTTAGGGTCGGCTTGCGCCAATGTGGAAACCAATGAGTACTTCTACCCTCTTCTTTATCTCTATCGAAGGCAGGTAGCCGACTCCGGAGGCGCCGGCAGGTTCCGCGGCGGAGTCTCCGGCTCTTACTCCTTCGCGCCATACGGGACTCCCAACCCTCTTACCTGCGCCCTCTTCTCTCACGGTGTAGAGCAGCCGCCGTCCTCGGGCATATCCGGAGGATACCCAGGCGGTACCGCTCAATTCGCTCTGGTGCGGGAATCTAATCTCTGGAAGCTATTCCAATCCGGCAAGATGCCATACGATCTGGAGGATCTGGTGGGGACTATGGAGGTGGCTCCTCCTAAGGCGGTAACTCAGATAGGGCTCAACGATGTATTCCGGTGCGTCTACCCCGGAGGTGGTGGCTACGGTGATCCGCTTGACCGTGAACCTGAACTGGTTGTAGTAGATGTGCAAAGGGGGCTGGTCTCGGAAAAAGCAGCCAGGGATATTTACGGAATATTAGTGGATAGCGGAGGGAGGCTGGCTTCCGCCGCCACCGAAAGGCGTCGCCAAGAAATAAGGGCCGAGCGTCAGGCGCACGGGAGCCGCGCCTCGGGCACAGAATCGCATCAATTAATTGGGGAGTGCCGGCTTATGGGGGAGTATCTCGAGCTAGTTGGAAGAGGCTCCCAGGCCCACGTTCGTTGCCGGCGGTGCGGGACGATAATTGCTCCAGGGCATGAGAACTATAAGCTCCATACACCGGTGGGCGAGTACCCGCTGAACCGAGCGGGACCCCAGGTTGCGCCTAATCTCGATGACGGCCGTTTCGTCTTGCGGGAGTTCTACTGCCCAGGATGCTGGACCCTTCTCGATGTAGAAACCAACTTGAAGGGGGAGCCGTTTATCTGGGACGTGGAGTTGGCGTAGCCTGAGAAAGAGGGCCGCTAAGGGGGTAAAGTTGCGCAAGCTTTGGACTGTGCTGGGCGTAGCCGGAGGGCTGGGCCTTTTGGCTGTGGCCACGACAGCCACCGTGTCTTGGATTCAGTTGGCCGTCATCGCTTACCAAGCCCGGCAGAGCAGTGAAAGCGCGATCGCGGTGGCTCAGGTGGTGCTCACCGCCATCCTCCTCGGAGTTACAACGCTATATTTCATCGCGACCGCAGTCATCGCGTGGACGAGCCTCCGCGGCTCTACTCATGCTGGGGTCAGCGCGCGAGCTGCGCTTGGTTCTGCAACCACATCGCAGCAAGCACTGGATGAAATGCGGGCGCAACGCGCTGCTACTACTCGCCCTTACATCATCTTCACGCGCACTGAACGAACGTCCGACAAAGGAGCTGAGGCGTTTGAATTCAAACTATATGTACGCAATGTAGGTGTAGGGCCTGCCCTCAATTTGAACGGGACCGTAGAACATGACCTGGAACCATCAGTGATGTCCCCGTACGTGCATTCGGTCCTCCCAGCTCTCGCCCCCGGCGAGGAAGACTGCCTGCATATCGGCTTTGGGAGCGGATGGGCTGTTGGAGGCGGGCCGAAGGTACCAGAATTGCTCAGGGTTCCCGGGACAGCAATGGCTGGCCTCCACCTGGTTCGTGGAATGGCTAGGGTTGTCTACCACGATATAGAGGACCGCTGGTGGTCTACGGCGTGTGAAGTTCAATTTACGCCCCCGCGCATACTCGGACAACGTTGGGGAGAGGCGTTGCTCCCTGTCGTCTTGAATTACAGTAAACATGAGGTCACCCAGGTGTCAAAAGGCCTTTGAAGTCGTGGCGGTAAACCCGACTATACTGGGGCGACGTGGGGGCTTTTCCGCCGCATGGCGGCGACGGCTCAGCTTGACAGCCTCTGTTGGTTATCATACCATGGTATGACCAAGGTGTGGAAAATCATTTATGCCTAAAACAGCCAAGATAGCCATCAGCCTCCCAGAAGACTTTCTAGACGCTATCGAAGAAGAGCGGAAAGCCACAGGGGAGAGTCGTAGCCAGTTCTTTCGCCGGGCGATTGAAAGCTACTGGCAGCGGACGAAGGAACGTCTTGCTGTCGAACAATACCTGGAAGGGTATCGGAAGACCCCAGAATCGCTTGAAGAGGTCGAAGCGGTCCATCGTGCTGGAGCTGCGAT
Organism: Dehalococcoidia bacterium; assembly: GCA_030691805.1. Lineage (GTDB taxonomy): Bacteria > Chloroflexota > Dehalococcoidia > JAUYDP01 > JAUYDP01 > JAUYDP01. The sequence continues at coordinate 3,589 of JAUYDP010000147.1, forward strand.
CCTTGCAGAAGAGCCCTGGGATTGAAGCGAGGAGAGGTTTGGTGGGCGGATATGGGCCCGCCATCAGGGCGAAGGCCCGTGCTTCTCCTGTCTCGGGATGAGGCTTATGCCATTAGAACACTAGTGACCGTTGCACCCGTGACGACGCGAGTGCGTCATATACCGTCTGAGGTGCCTTTGGGACCTGACGATGGTCTTCCCCGAGCTTGTGTGGCCAATCTAGATACCATTACGACCGTTGCCAAGGAGAGTTTGAGGGAGCGATTGATCGGTCTATCCCCCGACAAGCTTGAGGCCATCGACGCAGCACTCCATTTCGCTCTCGGTCTTGAAACGTAGCTGGTCCCGAACGTCCGGGCCGAGCGGTGACCCGGGCACTGGCAGCTAGGACTAATAACCGTTGAGGAGGTTTTCAAGTGCCTAAGGATTTGCGTTCTTTCATCGAGCTTCTGGAGGAGATGCACCCGGAGGAAATGGTGCGAGTGGCCAAAGGCCCACTTCGTCCCGCCGAAGGGGAGTGCGTGGCCCTCATGTACCACCTGGTCCGGCAGGGGAAGTGGCCGCTGGCGGTCTTCGACCAGGTGACCACGCTGGCCGGGAAGCCCTGGTCGGGTTCCCTGGCGTTCGGGGTGGCTGGCACCTGGAGCAAGGTGGCCATCGGCTACGGGCTTGCGGCCGAGGAGCAAACGCCTCTGGGGATAGAGGCCGAGACGATGCGCCGGTTAAAAGCGGCCCACAAGCCGGTGGTAATCCCGGCCGGTGAGGCCCCGGTCAGAGCCAGGTTGTTAAAGGAAGGCGAGGTCAACTGGTTCGACCTACCTGGATACCGTGCCCACGCCAGGGATGCCCGTCCTGGTTGGGTAACCGGGCCTATCGTGGTGCGGGACCCGGATACCGGCCGCTATAACCTCTCGTGGCACCGGGAACACGTGTTGGCCCCTGACCGAGCCACCTGCCGTATCGCTACCATGCACCTGTGGGACATTCTGAACAGGAGCAGGGAGCGGGGCATCGAAGAGGTGCCCTTTATTCAGGTCTTCGGCCACCATGTCCTGTTCGGCCTGGCGGCGTCCATGCGCTGCGGGCTGGATGTTGACGAATACGACTTCGCCAGTGGCATTATGGGGGAGCCGTTACGTTTAACCGCTTCGAACACCTGGGGGGAGGACTTCCTGATACCTGCTGACGCGGAGATTGTCATGGAAGGCTACATCTCCACGAAAGAGCGGGACAGTCTCGGTCCCTGGGTTGAGTTCATGCGTTACTATTCTCCCCAGAGTAAGGAGGCGGTCTGCCGGATGGTGGCCTTGAATATGCGAGAGTCGCCGATCTTCGAGGGTACTTGGGTGGGGCAGTACGTGTATAGCGACGTGGCCCATGGCTCCTATCTGAGGCAGATGCTCTTGAGCCGGTTTCCTGGGGTTGGGGCTGTGAATTACGTGGCGCCGTACACGGCTATTATCCAGTTCAAGCCACAGCGACCGGGCGACGTGCGCCGGATGGTCGGCCTGGCCCACGCCTATGGTGAATATCTCAACCACGTATTTGTAGTGGATGAGGATGTTGATCCCTTCGACCTATCGCAGGTCTTCTGGGCCATCGGGACCCGGGTGGATGCCTCCAAGCAGGTCTATGTGGCTGACGGACTTTCGGCGATGTGGGATGAGCCCATGGCCCGAGAGCTGGTTTCTTCTGAGCTGACCAAGGGATTAGGAGGGTTGGTGGTGGACAGCACCAAGCCTGTGGGTGAGGTCTTTGACGAAGTCGGTTATCCTGATCCGAAGGTGGTGGACCGCATCCGGCTACAGGACTATATTTCGCCGGATAAGGTGGACCAGCTCGTGGCGGGCAAGACGACCCGGCCGTGGGCTATGAAGTAGAGGGAGGAAAGCATGGCGCCGTTCGTCCGTGTGCAATGCCCCAAATGTGATACGATCTTCGACGTGACCAAGATGGTCTACGACGAGGGTCCTCAGGTAATGGTATTTTGTCCCCTATGCACGGCCCGCTGGCCGCGGGAGGAAGGAAAGGTCTTGGGGGCTAATTTCCCCATGTTTTCTAAAGAATAAGCACGTACCTATATCCGTTCTTCGGCAAACCCAAATAGACAACTGGAATTCGTAGCGAGACATATCTGAGGTGAGTATGAGGCTATTAGACAAAGTAGCTATTGTGACTGGTGGTGGTATCGGTCTCGGCCGGGCCTATGCCCTGGGACTGGCGCGGGAAGGGACCAGCGTGGTCTGCGCCGACATTAGATTCCCGGAGGCCCGGGATGCGGCAGCCGAGATCGAGGCCGGAGGAGGCCAAGCCCTGGGCGTGGACGTAGATGTGGCTGACAAGGCCAAGGTAGCGGAGATGGTCCGAATTACGCTTGAGCGGTTCGGCCGGATTGATATCCTGGTGAACAACGCCGGCGTGTGCGCTGACATCATACGCCGGCCCTTTACCGAGATCACGGTGGAGGAATGGGACCATGTTATGGCCGTGAACGTCCGGGGCATGTTCCTATGCTGCCAAGCGGTCTTTCCTCAAATGAAAGCCCAGGGTTGGGGCAAGATCATCAATGTCTCCTCCAGCACCGTCTTCATGCCGCCTAGCCGCGTGCTGCACTATATTACCAGCAAGGCGGCCGTCGTGGGGCTGACCCGTGCCCTGGCCTCTGAATTGGGGCGTTTTGGTATCAGGGTTAACGCCATAGCCCCGGACCTTGTGCCTACAGAGGGAGGGAAGATGAT
>JAUYDP010000213.1 GCA_030691805.1 Dehalococcoidia bacterium
GGTAAGCTATGAGGTGCCCATCGTCCCCACGCACGTGGGGGTGAACCGGGACACCGGCCAGAGCCTGGTAGAGCGAGAGCATCGTCCCCACGCACGTGGGGGGTGGACCGAACCATAACCGCCCGATGGAGATGGAGAAGGCATCGTCCCCACGCACGTGGGGGTGGACCGCAACAAACAGCCTCTCTAACCGTCGTCCAGAAATCGTCCCCACGCACGTGGGGGTGGACCGGTTATTGCCGTAATTGGCTGGGCTGGCGACTGATCGTCCCCACGCACTTGGGGGTGGACCGCTCGCAGGAAGGCCGCCGATGTCGGGAACTACATTGTCCCCACGCACTTGGGGGTGGACCGAACGAGAAAGGGAGGTAAGCTATGAGGTGCCCATCGTCCCCACGCACTTGGGGGCGGACCGAGCTGCTTGCTCCTGGGCAGAACACGGGGTACAATCATTGGAGGGATGTTCTGGAGGCACAAGTGGTATGGAAGATAAATGTTTCCTTGCCTGAAGAGGTGCTGGAGCAGTTAGACCTGGCAGCGCGCGAGTCTCACGCCAGCCGCAGTGCCTTACTGGTCCAGGCCGTCGAACACTTCCTGGCGAAAAAGGAGGAGGAAAGGAAGCAAGAGAACCGGCGGCAGGCAACCGAGCAGATATCCAGACTCGCTGACGAGCTCGATCCCTGGGACGGACCCGCGGATGTGCTCAAATGGCGAGACCGACACTAGTGGTGGATGCCTCTTCAGTGACCCAACTCGTCTGGCGGAATGGCTCAGTTTATGCCCGGCGGTTGCATGAAGGCGGCTTGCCCTCGGGGGAATATCGGGGTAGAATAAATGGAGGCAACTATTGGAGGCACAAATGGTAGTGAAGATCAATGTGTCGCTGCCCGAAGAAGTCCTGGAACGGATAGACCTGGCAGCGCGCGAATCCCGCGCCACCCGTAGCGCCTTCCTGGTCCAGGCTGCTGAACGCTATCTGGCTGAGCAGGAGGAGGAAAGGCGGCAACGGCGGCGGCGGGAGGCAGCCGAGCGCATACTCAAACTCGCCGATGAGCTCGGTCCCTGGGACGGAACCGCTGAGGTGCTCAAGTGGCGAGACAGACACTAGTGGTGGACGCCTCGGTAGGCGTCAAGTGGTTCAGCGCGGTGGGGGAGGCGCACGTGCCCCAGGCCAGGGCGATTCTCCTGGATTGTGCGTTCGGTGGGATTAACGTGATAGTGCCGGAGCTCTTCTTTCACGAGATAGCAAACGCGCTGGTCCACAAGGCCGTTATCTCCGACGGGCAGTTGGCGGAGGCAGTGACTACCCTTTGTAGCTTAGATCTGGTCCTTTTCGCAACAAATGGAGAGCGGCTCAGGACGGCCGCTCAACTTGCCAGGAAGGCTCGCATTACCGAGTACGATGCTTACTACGCAGTAGCAGCCATTGAGAACGGCTGTCCCCTGGTCACCGCCAACCCTCGTCATCAGAGGCAGGACCTGGGCTGCCAGGTCATACCCATCGAAAAGTGGCAAGCGGGAGCAGGGTGATCACCACCCTCCTCATCTACGACCATCCCCTACGACCGCCTCCGCTCGAATGTGGCGGCCGCCTGCCGGGACTACGGGCTGGACCGGGTCGTGCACATCGCTTTTCCGGGTCGCGGGATAACCGGATAAGATGTAAAATGGGTTGCAAGGAAGCCGATGGCTAGGGATATAGATGCGCAAGGGGACCGGCGCTCGATCAACCTGGAGCGTCTGGTCTCCCGTTTTCGGGAGCTGCTGGAGGAACATTTGGGGGAAAACCTGGTGTCTCTCATCCTCTTCGGCTCGGTCGCCCGCGGCGATTACCGCCCGGACTCGGACGTAGACCTCCTGTTGGTCTGCGAGACCCTTCCCTCCAACCGCTGGCAACGGTGGGACCCCATCCTGGCCGTGGAGGAACGGTTGCGGAAGGAGTTTTCCAGCCCCGGCGGTCTCCCTTTGCCTTACATCTCCGTGATCCTCAAGGAGAGGCGGGAGGCCGCCTATCACTCCCCCCTTTACCTTGACCTGACAGAGGATGCCCGCATTCTCCTGGACCGCGGCGGCTTCTTTGAGGGCGTGCTGGAAGAGATAAGGCTCAGGCTAAAAGAACTGGGCTCCCAGCGGAAGTTCCTGGGCGAGGGATGGTACTGGGACCTCAAGCCTGATCTCAAGCCGGGCGAGGTGGTGGAGATTTGAACACCCGGGAAATGGCAAGCGGCTTGTTGCAAGAGGCAGGCTACAGGCTGGAAGGGCTCCGGCGATCCCAAGAGAAAGGGCAATGGTCCTACACGGTGAGGCTGGCCCAGGAGTGCGTAGAGCTGGCGCTGAAAGCCACACTGCGCTTCTATGGCATCGAGCCTCCCAAATGGCACGACGTGGGGACCCTATTGATGGAGAACCAGGACAGGTTTCCCCTCAACCTGCGGGAAAGATTGGCGGAGATCAAGGATATATCTGCCAGGCTCCGTAAAGAGCGGGAGGCAAGCATGTACGGGGATGAAGTAATGGGTTTGCCACCATCGCGCCTTTACAACGAGGCCGAGGCCAAGCAAGCCGCCCAATGGGCGGAGTTCATTTATGGTCTCGCCGCTCAAACCATCGCCGGCCAGGAAACGGGGAAGGCGTCATGAGTCTCCTCCTCATCTACGACATCCCCGACGACCGCCTTCGCTCCAAGGTCGCCGACGCCTGCCTGGACAACGGGCTAGACCGGATACAGTACAGCGCCTTCCTGGGCGATCTCACCCACAACCGCCAGGAGGAGATACTCCAGCGGGTGCGGCGGATCATCGGCTAGAAGCCGGCGCGGGTCCAGCTTATCCCGGTCTGTGAGAAGGACCCGTGGTCCCTAAGGCCGTGGGCGACAAAAAACGTGGTTTCGAAAATGGCCGTGACAGGCGGGCTGCCCGGCGTATAATGACCCACTGAGAGGGCCAAGAGAGGCGTGCAGGCCATGGCGGGAGTGCTGCAGGCATCGCGGTACCCTGGCAGCCGCCTGCGGAAGCAACCTGACGACCCGTGGTTAGGGTACTGAAAGGGGGGAACGGGGCGGACACAAGGTACCGCCCGTACGGGGTAAGGGGAGAAACAATCCGACGACCCGTGGTTAGCGAAGACCCTAAAGGTCTCAAAGACCTTTAGGGTCTGCTAAAGAAAGTAGGTGAGACCTTCAGTTACTGAACAAGGGAATCTCCGCGACCTCCGCGCCTCTGCGGTAAACCGGTTCAACTGTTCAGCATCGTGTTTGACAAGCCCCGGCCCTTATGCTAACATGTTCTAAAATCGAATACGGGCGACACTCTTATCCAGAGCGGTGGAGGGACTGGCCCGATGAAGCCCGGCAACCGGCTCTGAGAGGATGGATAAGTCCATCCACAATGAGCTCGGTGCTAATGCCGACAGGATAAAGTCCTGTACGATGAGAGTGATGAGGAGAACGAGCTTCTCTCATCCATCGGAGAGAAGTTTTTTTATGACCAGAGGCCGGATTTGAGGACCGTGGAATGGGCTGATGGCAGGGTCAGGTTTATTGACCAGACCAGGCTGCCCCTCGAAAAGATAATCCTGGAGACCTCCGACTACCGGACGATAGCCCAGGCCATCAAGACCATGCAGGTCAGGGGCGCGCCCGCTATCGGCGTGGCGGCGGCCATGGGTGTGGCCCTGGGCGCCCTGGAGATCGAGGCCAGCGGCCGCGATGAATTTCTCGGCTGCCTGACCGAGGTTATCGAGACGCTCCGTTCAACCCGGCCCACGGCAGTTAACCTCTTCTGGGCTTTGGATCGTATGTCAAGGCGCGCCGGAGAAGGCGCCGACCCGGCCTCCATTCGCCAGGCCCTGGTGGAGGAAGCCCAGGCTATCGGTCGAGAGGACGAGGATGCTAACCGGCGCATGGGCGCTTACGGCGCTCCCCTTATCCCGGACTGCGGCCGGGTGCTTACCCACTGCAACGCCGGTGCGCTGGCTACGGCTGCTTACGGCACGGCCCTAGGGGTCCTGCGGGCTGCCTGCGAAGCGGGTAAGCGATTGCAGGTATACGTGGGTGAGACCCGTCCGCTTTTACAGGGCGCCCGTCTTACCGCCTGGGAGCTTCAAGAAGAAGGCATCCCCCTCACGGTTATTACCGATAACATGGCTGGCTACCTGATGTCCCTTGGGCGAGTGGACTGCGTTATCGTCGGGGCGGACCGTATCGCCGCCAATGGTGACGTGGCCAACAAGATTGGGACCTATTCGTTGGCGGTGCTGGCCCACGCCCACGGTATCCCGTTTTATGTAGCGGCTCCAACCAGTACCATTGACCTGTCCATCCAAACCGGGGAGCAGATTCCCATAGAGGAGCGCAGCCAGGAAGAGGTCCTGGCTTTTCAGGGTGTTCGGACAGCCCCATTGGGCGTAAAAGCCTTTAACCCGGCCTTTGATGTCACTCCTCACAGGTATGTGAGCGCCATTATCACAGAAGAGGGGGTGGTGCAGGCGCCGTATGGGGAGGGCTTGAAAGGGATTTGCAGGCCGATTGGCTGAGAAGCTTCCGCCGCTGAGACCAAGCAAGATCATTAGGGCCTTGGAGAGGGACGGCTGGTACGAGGTGAGGAGTAAGGGCGGCCATAGACAGTTCAAGCACCCTACCAAGGAAGGTCGAGTCACCTTGCCGGTTCATGGAAGCCACGAAGTAGAACCTTGGTTGTTGGACAGAATAATCAAAGCGGCCGGACTAACTGCAGAGGAATTCAAGAGGCTCCTCTAAGGAGATGGACTATGCTTAAGTACACCGTCTTACTGCGCAGGAACGAAGAGGTTCCAGGGTACTCAGTGTTGGTGCCGCAGCTACCCGGTTGTTTCAGCCAAGGCATGACCGTGGAAGAAGCCTTGTTCAACGCAAAGGAAGCCATAGAATGCCACTTGGAGGGTATCGCCGAAGACCGTGAAGACCTTCCAATAGAACGAGAGTCATTCCTGATAGCCACGGTTAGCGTCGAGAGTCCATCTATCGCCGGCACATTAGATGAGCTGTTTGGAAGGTTACGGGATGACGTTGCCGCTCGGAGCAAATGTAGGATAGAAGCCAAGGCATTAGATGCCAAGGGGTATAGTCTTGGCGCTCCAAAGATTTTCGCTCACGCCTTCAAGCGCCCCAGGAAGGGCGCGTTAGCGGTAACAACGAAGAGGGAGTGGGCAGACAAGGCCGGGGCATCTGTACTCGCTGATCGGCTATCCGAGAACGGGTATTTCACTTGGCCAGCTTGTCACTGGGATCTCAAAAGCGTTGAGACTGATAGCTATAAGAGGGCTGTGACCGCGCTTAGCAAGATATGCGCGATTCGCTAGGGGGAGGGATGCTAACGTACGTTCATTCCTGGCACAAGCGAAATGGCGGGCTCAAGGCGACCGAAGATGTCCAAAGCTAAGATCGGCATAATCGGCGGCTCTGGCCTCTACCAGATGGAGGGGCTGGAGGACGTGGAGGAGTTGCGTGTAAGCACTCCATTCGGTGAGCCCAGCGATTCCTTCACCGTTGGCGCCCTGGATGGGGTTCGGGTGGCCTTCTTGCCCCGCCACGGCAGGGGCCACCGCATCCTTCCCACCGAGCTACCAGCCCGGGCCAACATCTACGCCTTCAAGTCCCTGGGAGTTGAGCAGATCATTTCGATAAGTGCCGTAGGCAGCCTGCGGGAAGAGCTGGCGCCCCTACACCTAGTGGTGCCGGACCAGCTTATTGACCGAACCAAGAGCCGGGTCAACACCTTCTTCGGCGATGGCCTGGTGGCCCACGCGGGCTTTGCCGATCCCTTCTGCCCGGACCTGAGTAGGGACCTCTACCGGGCGGCTCAGTCGTCTAGCGCCATCGTGCACAAAGGTGGCGCCATGGTGGTGATGGAGGGTCCCCTTTTCTCTACCAGAGCCGAGTCGCTCCTGTACCGTTCCTGGGGCGCCAGTATCATCGGGATGACTGCCCTTCCAGAGGCCAAGCTGGCGCGAGAGGCGGAGATTTGTTACGCCACCCTGGCATGCGTCACCGATTACGACTGCTGGCACGAAGGCCACGATGACGTGACCATCGAGATGGTGGTGGCCAACCTCCAACGTAATGTGGAGGCTTCGAAATCCATCCTCCGTAGCCTGGTAGCGAATCTCCGGACCGACCGCCGTTGCGCCTGCGCGACATCGCTACAGAACGCCATCCTTACCGATCGGGGGCTTATCCCGACTGAGGTCAGGGAAAAGCTCTCGCTGCTGATTGGCAAGTATGTCTAGTAACCGGGAGTCCAGGGGGCCGGGTTCGGGCTACAAGGCGGAATTCAAGCCCGGCATGAGGGCGACGGCGGTGGGGAGCATGCCCCAAGCAGATCCCCAGGCGGCCTGGGAGATGGTCAACAACGCCCTGCCCGCGATCCCAGTATGGCCGCAGCTCCCAAACCGTAGTTTTCGCGAGAACATGTACGTCCAGTACAGCGAGGGGTTTCCCGGCGTGGTGGTCCAGGGTGAAGAGAGGATATACGTGGACAGAGGCCGGAGCCTGGACGAAGGTCTGGAGCGTCTCTATCTGGCTTATCTCCAGAATGATCTGGATAGCTACGCCATCACCCCTCAGTGCGCTGCTGGGCTTCATCAGATGCTTTCGGCAGACCTGCGAGAAGCGGTGGCCGTAAAAGGGCAGGTCACCGGACCTATAAGTTGGGGCTTGTCGGTTACCGACCAGGCCCGCCGTCCTATCCTTTACGACGAGGTCCTGGCGGATGCCCTGGCCAAGCATCTGCGCCTCAAGGCGGCCTGGGAGGAGCGGAGCTTGAGCGCCCTTAATCCCCAGACTATCATCTTCGTAGACGAGCCCTATTTAAGTGCCCTTGGCTCGGCCTTCGTCTCGGTCTCAAGGGAACAGGTTATCGGTTTGCTGGAAGAGGTGCTTGCGGGGATTCAAGGGCTAAAGGGGGTCCATTGCTGTGGCAACACTGACTGGTCGGTGCTGCTGGAAACTTCTATAGACATCCTGAATTTCGATGCCTACAACTACGCTGAGTCCCTCAGCCTCTACCCGGACCACGTCAGGGCTTTCCTGGACCGTGGAGGCATCATCGCCTGGGGAATTGTCCCTAACGAAGAAAAGGGCATCGAAGCGGAGACGGCGGAAAGCCTGGCCTCCCGTCTTGATGAGGCCATGGGACTCCTGGTGCGAAAGGGCATTAGCCGGGATTTGCTCTCTAAACGCTGCCTGATAACCCCCTCCTGCGGCCTGGGCGGCCTCAGTCCGGCGCTGGCGGGCCGCGCCCTGCAACTGGCGGCTTCTCTTTCCAGCACTCTCAGAGCAAGGTTTGGGGGAGATGAAGCGTGAGCCTCCTTGTCGTTGGGTCGGTTGCCCTGGACACCGTGGAGACCCCCTTCGGTAAGGCCGAAGAATGCCTGGGTGGCTCCGCAACCTATTTCTCTACGGCGGCCAGCTTCTATACACCGGTGAAGCTGGTTGCAGTAGTCGGAGAGGACTTCCCCCAGCATCACCTGGACTTTCTCCGAGGCCGGCAGGTAGACCTGGCGGGCCTTCAAGTGGCTTCCGGAAACACTTTCCGGTGGTCCGGATACTACGAGTACGATCTGAGTACCGCCCATACTCGGGATACCCAGCTTAACGTCTTTGCCTCTTTCCATCCGGTGTTGCCTGAAGGCTACGGCAGTTGCCCGTTCGTGTTTCTGGCTAACATTGATCCTGACCTTCAGATGGAGGTCCTGCGGCAGGTAAACAGGCCGAAGCTGGTGGCCCTGGATACCATGAATTTCTGGATCGAGAACAAGCGGGAATCCCTAACCAGGGCCATTTCCATGGTGGACCTGGTGGTTATGAATGAGTCAGAGGCACGGGAATTTGGTGGCAGCCCGAGCCTGATCAAGGCTGCCCGCCGCATCCTGAGCCTCGGCCCTCGTTACCTGGTCATCAAGAAGGGGGAAGACGGGGCGGTAATGATAACGACTAACGGTTATTCCGTTGCCCCGGCCTATCCCCTGGAGGACGTGCGGGACCCGACCGGAGCCGGAGATACCTTCGCCGGCGGACTGATGGGCTACCTTGCCCTGTGCGGGGAGCCTTCGATGTCCAACCTTCGCATGGGGATGGTCCACGGCTCGGTTCTGGCCAGCTTTGCGGTGGAGGACTTCAGCCTGGAACGCCTTAAAACCCTCACCCATGACCAGTTGCGGGGTAGGGTAGAAGAGGTGAAGAGCTTCAATTGTTTTGTGGAGGAATAAATAGGAATGACAACAGGGGCGGGCACTAAGAGCCACGTCAAAGACCTCGCGTTGGCGCCAAAGGGTAAGCTAAGGGTGGAATGGGCGGAGATGGAGATGCCCATCTTGCGGCTCATTCGGGAGAGGTTTCTAAAGGAGCAGCCCCTCAAAGGCTTGCGCCTTTCGGCCTGCTTGCATGTAACCACAGAGACCGCCAATCTCATTATTACCCTGAAGGCTGGCGGCGCGCAGGTAGCGCTTTGCGCCAGCAACCCCCTATCCACCCAGGATGACGTGGCTGCCACCCTGGTGGCCGACCACGGCGTCCCCGTGTTCGCCATCAAGGGAGAGGACACTCAGACCTATTACTCGCACATCATCCGGGCACTGGAGCACCGCCCGCATTTCACCATGGACGATGGGGCGGACCTGGTGGCCACGATACATAAAGAACGAACAGACCTGCTAAAGGATATCCTCGCCGGCACAGAAGAGACCACCACCGGCGTTATACGTCTTCACCAGATGGAGGAGAGCGGGGCGCTTCGCTATCCCATTCTTGCTGTTAACGAGGCGGATACCAAGCACCTCTTTGACAACCGCTACGGCACCGGCCAGAGCACGATAGACGGTATCACCCGTGCCACTAATGTGCTCTGGGCAGGTAGGAAGGTGGTGGTGTGCGGCTACGGCTGGTGCGGCCGGGGCATAGCCATGAGGGCGCGTGGCATGGGGGCGCAGGTAATCGTAACAGAGGTGGACGCCCTGCGGGCTATGGAAGCGGTCATGGAGGGATACCAGGTAATGCCTCTGTTGGAGGCGGCGTCTGTCGGCGACATCTTTATCACCGTAACCGGCGACAAGCACGTTCTGGACAAGCCCCACATGGACCGGATGAAAAACGGAGCGATCCTTGCGAACAGCGGTCACTTTAATGTAGAGATTAACATCCCGGCTTTAGGTGAGATGGCCAAGGATCGCCGCATGGTGCGCGAATTTGTGGAGGAGTTCCGGATGCCGGATGGCAGAAGGCTTTTTCTTCTGGGAGACGGCCGGCTGATAAACCTGGCGGCGGCGGAGGGGCATCCTGCCAGTGTCATGGATATGAGCTTTGCTAACCAGGCCCTGGGAGCCGAGTACCTGGCAAAGCATTCGGCGGAGTTGAAGCCGAAGGTTTACCCTGTGCCTAAAGCCATAGACCGGGACATAGCGCGCCTAAAGCTACGCGCTTTGGGAGTCTCGATAGATACGCTTACGGAGGAACAGGAGAGATATTTGGCCAGTTGGGAAATGGGTACATAAAATAGGGTAAGGAGGGAAAGCAGTGGCACTAAACTTTTTGCAGGCCCCCCAGGCCTACTTCACTTCGGAGTCCGTCACCGAGGGTCATCCGGATAAGATCTGCGACCAGATATCCGACGCTATTCTGGACGCCATAATCGCGGACGACCCCGATGCCCGTGTGGCGTGCGAGACGTCCACCACTACGGGGTTGGTTCTTGTTATCGGAGAGATTACCACCAGCACCTACGTAGACATGGCCGGCATAGTGCGGAAGGTGGTTAAGGACATTGGGTATACCAGGGCGAAGTACGGCTTTGACGGGGATACCTGCGCCGTCCTTACCTCCATTGACAAGCAGTCACCGGATATCGCGCAAGGGGTTGACAAGGCCCTGGAAGCCAAATTGGGGGAGATGTCGGACTCCGCAATAGAGGCCATCGGGGCTGGAGACCAGGGTATGGTCTTCGGGTTTGCTTGCAACGAGACTCCTGAGCTGATGCCCATGCCCATAATGATGGCCCACAAGCTCGCCAAACGGTTGGCCCAGACCCGCAAGGACAAAGCCCTGCACTACCTGCGTCCGGACGGCAAGTCCCAGGTGACTGTGGAATACAGCTATGGCAAGCCGTGCCGGGTGGATACAGTGGTGATATCGGCGCAGCACAATCCTGACGTTCAATACGAGCAGCTCAAGCACGATATCATCGAGATGGTTATCCGTGAAGTTATTCCTTCGGAGATGCTGGACGAGAGGACCAAGTACTACATCAATCCTACCGGCCGGTTCGTAACCGGCGGGCCGCTGGGGGATGCGGGGCTTACCGGCCGGAAGATAATAGTGGACACCTATGGCGGCATGGCCCGCCACGGGGGTGGGGCTTTTTCGGGAAAGGACCCCACGAAAGTTGACCGGTCTGGGGCGTACATGTGCCGCTACGTGGCAAAGAACGTGGTAGCGGCGGGACTGGCCGACCGCTTCGAAATCCAGGTGTCCTACGCCATTGGTGTGGCTAAGCCGCTGGCGATCATGGTCGAGACCTTTGGCACCGGCAAGGTGCCAGATGCTATCATCACCGATCTCATCAAGAAGCATTTCGACTTTCGCCCGGCGGCCATTATTCAGAACCTGCGCCTCCGGCGGCCCATTTACCGGGCCACTGCGGCCTACGGACACTTCGGACGCACCGATATTGATGCGCCCTGGGAGGTAACCGATAAAGCCGAGATTCTCAGGCAAGAGGCCGGTCTTGGCGCTGAAGCTGTCGAGACAAGAGCGAAAAAATAGTATCTTTAGACTAAGGACACCCTGAAAGCGTTAATTACCGGCATAACTGGCTTCGTCGGCAGCCACCTGGCCGAATACTTGATTGGCCAGGGACTAGAGGTTGTTGGCGTTGCAAAGTGGGACCCGGTCTCTAAAGTGGGAATTTCTTCCCGCGGTTTATTTATTCCTGCCGACCTGAAGAAAGCCGGCCCGATAGCTCGGATCCTCAACGAGGTAAGACCCGACCTGGTGTTTCATCTAGCGGCCCAGGCCCATGTTCCAACGTCCTGGGCCGATCCGGCGGGGACAATTGTGGATAATATCCTCTTTGAGTTGAATGTTTTAGAGGGGATTCTCAAGGCCGGGCTGGATTGCCCGGTCCTTATCCCCGGCTCAAATGAAGAATACGGATATATTCGGCCGGATGAGTTGCCGGTCCGCGAGGACCATCCGCTCCGACCTACCAATCCCTATGCAGTAAGTAAGGTGGCCCAGGACATGCTGGCTTACCAGTACTCCGTGGCCTGGGGCCTCAAGTGCATTCGCATCCGTGCCTTCAATCATACCGGGCCGGGGCAGGCGCCGTCATACGTGGTGCCATCTCTAGCCAAGCAAGTCGCAGAAGCCGAAGCCGGGCTATCCCGCCCGGAAGTGAGGGTTGGGAACCTGGAAGTCCAAAGGGATTTTACGGATGTACGGGATGTGGTTCGGGCATATTATCTAGCGCTGTTGCGCTGTGAGCCAGGGGAGGTTTATAATCTGGGTTCGGGCCGGGCGGTGTCCATCAGCCAGGTTCTGAACACTTTTCTGGCTCAGAGCAGAATTCCCCTTCAGGTGGTAAGGGAGGAGGCCCGTTTGCGCTCCTGGGATACTCCGGTTTCTGTATGTGACGCTACCAGGTTCCGGTCTACGACGGGCTGGACGCCGGAGATACCTTTGGAGCAAACGCTAGCCGATGTGCTGGAATATTGGAGGCAAGAAGTGTCTCGCCGCAGGACCAGCGGCAAACCAGATTCCCGCAAGAAACGGTAAGAACCGGGTTGCCCGTCCGGTAATATATTTAAGACTAAACCACGAGGAAGAACATGGCTGAAGAATACGATGCAATCATCATTGGTGGAGGCCATAACGGCCTGGCATGTGGGGCTTATCTGGCCAAGGCGGGCCTCAAGGTCATCGTTCTGGAGAGATGGAAACTCCTGGGCGGGGGATGCATAACGGAGGAAGTGACACTTCCTGGCTTTAAGCATAATACCGCCTCCAACTACCATGGCTGGGTCCATTACGGACCGGTCTATAAAGACCTTGAGCTGGAGAAGTATGGCTCCAAGTATGTCTTTCCCTCGGTGGCCTTCGGCATGGCCTTTAGCGACGATACCGGCTTCGTCGCCCACCGGCATATGCAAGGAATTCTCAGTGAGCTCTCCAGGTTCTCCGAAAAGGATGCCAAGGCTTTTCTGGCGCTACGAGACCAGTTCGTGCGGTTTAAGGAGGTGCTGAAAGGCTTCCTCTTCTCACCGCCACAACAACCGTCGGCCTTGCCGGCGCTTCTTCAGGAAAGCCACGAGGGACGGGAGATCCTTCGCTTCGCCCTTTCCAGCCCCAAGAACCTGCTTAATGAGCTGTTCGAGAGCGACAAGGTAAAGTCCTGGCTGCTTCTGACTACGGTCTTCGCTGGCATCGCTCATGATATCATTGGCGCGGGGCTCTTCTTACCTGCGATGACCGTCATCGAGGGGGGCTGGGGTTGTTCCGTCGGTGGCTCTATAAGCCTGCCCCTGGCCATGGCCAGGGTGATAGAAGCCAACGGTGGTGTGGTGCGCACCAACAGCCACGTGGAGAGGATCGTTGTTGAGGGGGGACAGGCCAAAGGTGTGGAGCTGGCCGATGGAACCCGCATTACCGCTCGAAAGCTGGTGGCTAGCAACGTAGAGCCGGGTCAGACCTTAATGAAGATGGTTGGAGAGGACAAGCTACCGAAGGAGGCGACGCTACAGGTCAAACGGTGGCGGGCCTCTGAGATGGCCCTTTTCACGGTCCATCTGGCCCTTAAAGAGCCGCCCCACTGGAAGGCCGCGGATTTCTGCCCTGACCTGGACCGGTGCTGGGGTGTGGGCTTTGGTTACGACGGCCCGGACGAATTCGATAGCCAGTTTGGAGATATCCGGCGCGGCATCCCACCCAGGACCATAGCTCCCTTCCTGGTAACGAATACCCTTTACGACCCTACTCAGGCCCCGGAGGGAAAGCACACTGGAGTGCTCTGGCAATTCGCTTGTTATGATCTTAAGGACGGCGGCCCTGAGAAGTGGGATAGCATCAAAGAGGATTATGCCGACCAGTGTATGGATGTCCTGCGGCGCTATGCCCCTAATATGACGCCTGACAATATCCTGGGACGGTACGTAGTCAGCCCCCTGGACATCGAGCGACGAGACATATCTATGATAAAAGGGGACCTGGGGTCCGGCGAGACCTCACAAGAGCAATTGGGCATCTTCCGGCCGTTGCATGGGTGGGGACCAAACCGGACCCCAGTCCGAGGACTTGACCTTTGCGGCCCCAGCACCCATCCAGGAGGAAATGTCAGCGGGGCCTGCGGCTACATTGCCGCCAACGTGATTGCCGACGACTTGAAGCTGAAAAAGTGGTGGGTTAAGTAGGTATGGCGGGGATCAAGGTAGCCTTGTCCACGGGAGACCCGGCCATCGTTGTGGACGCCATTGGCATAGAGGGTGACCGCTTGTGCGTCCGGGGGAGGCTCCTGGGCACGATGCAGGCAAAAATGTATGTGGGGCCGAAGGAGGTTCTGGGACTTGCGGGTTTGGCCCTACGGGGGCATGTTCTC
>JAUYDP010000257.1 GCA_030691805.1 Dehalococcoidia bacterium
GGGCGCCGGCATGGGCGAACCTCTTGTATCGCTCATCCATCTCGTGGGTAACCATCTTCAAAACGCGCACCACATCTTCCGTCTCCATCACCACGGGTGTCCATAAGTGTGGGATGCCTCGGAAGTTGGACAACTCTACCCGTTTGGGGTCAACCAGCAGTAGTCTTACCTCATCGGGCGTGGTGTCCATCAGCAAACAGGCGATCAGAGAATTAAGACAAACGCTTTTGCCGCTACCGGTGGCGCCGGCGATGAGCAGGTGAGGCATCTTGCCGAGGTCCCCAACGATGGCCTCGCCGTCCACGCCGCGGCCCAGGGCCAGGGCCAGCTTGGACTTGGCCAACAGGCGCTGGAAGGGGATGCTCTCTATCACGCCTCGCAGCCCAACCAGGGAGATGGAAGTGTTGGGCACCTCGATTCCCACCACGCTACGTCCCGGTACCGGCGCCTGGATGCGGAGGGACTGCGCCGACAGGGCCAGGGCCAGGTCGTTGGTCAGAGAGGTAATACGGGCTACTTTGACCTTGATGCGGGATACCTCGTCTACGCGGATCACCCGCTTCTCTTTGTCCTTTATCTCTTTGGTCTTGACGTCGAAGCCCGGCTCGACGCCGAACTGGGTTACGGCCGGCCCCTGGCTGATCTCCGTCACTTTGACCGGTACCCCGAAATGGGCCAGGGTTTCTTCGATTATCTGAGCCTTCCTGCGGATCTCCCGCTCGTTAGGCGCCAGAGCGGCAGTGGAGTCCATCAGATCAATGGGCGGGAGCTGCCATTCCAGGCCGCCGGACTCGGTGCGCATCAAGGACGGGGCCGCTGTCGGAAGGGCCTTTGCGTCGGCGGCAGCGGTCCCCTCCTTGACTATAGGAGACGGCATGTCTTCTTCCACTATCGTCTCCATGGACCCCAGTATTTCCGGCTCTCTCACCGGCGTAGACCTGAGATTCGCTACAACGGCAGGTCGCTCCTGGCGCGTAATGCGAGGCCTCTTGTTGGAAAGGGCTTTCGCTCCCCTGCCCAATACAGCAATCCTCCGGCCAATAGCCTGGGGCGGCACCCTGCATCCCCAGAGGACGGCGACTGCTCCACACACCACTAGCACCAGAAATGCGCCGGCGCTTCCCAATCCACGCAAAGGGTACCCGATTGCCGTTCCAAGAAGCCCGCCGCCGCTCCCCGTTATAGGAGAAAGCACGCTCAGGATAGCTAGAAGGGCAAGACTTCCCAGGGCAAAGCCCACCAGGGGTTGCCAGAAGCTACGAAACCTGGATTGGCCGCGGGACGAAAAGGCTACGAGAAATCCGCCTGCCAGAAGGGCCAGTACGGCCAGCGGAGAAAACCAGCCGAAGATCGTCTGCCACCAGGTGGAAAATGGCCCGGCGGAGGTCAACATGCTGAAGAGTAGGATCAACGCCAGCAGGACCAGGATATAGCCGGCGAACTGGCGGGTCAGGACGATCTTCAGTATAGCCCTGGTCCGGATTGCCGAGCGTTTCCGGGAACGCGGCCTTCTTCTTGCCCGAGCTTTGGCCATCAGACCTCTAAGACCACCGGCAGTATCATCGGACGGCGCTTGGTCCGCTCGTAAATGAACCGGCTCAGGATGTCTTTAATCTTGCTATTGATGAATCCCCTTTCGGCGAGGTGGTCGCTGCCGTGGTCGAGGTTTGTGGTCACCAGCTCGCGAGCTTCCTCGATGAGCTCCTCGGACTCCCGCATATAGACGAAACCACGGGAGACGATGTCCGGCTTGCTGGCTACCTTGCCTGTCTGCGAATCTATTGCGATAACTACTACCAGGACCCCGTCCTGGGCCAGCAAACGGCGGTCCCGTAGCACCAGGTGGCTTACATCACCTACTCCCAACCCGTCAACGTAAACGTAACCCGCGGGGACCTTGTTAGTAATCCTGGCGCTGTTACGGCCGAGCTCCAGCACCTGTCCGTTCTCTAGAACAAAAACATTTTCCTCAGGGACACCCAACGACTGGGCGAGGCGGCCATGCATCTTTAGCTGGCGATACTCGCCATGAACGGGTACAAAGTACCGGGGACGTACCAGGCTGATCATCATCTTGAGTTCTTCCTGGCTGGCGTGGCCGGAGACATGCACCTTAGCGACGTCCTGGTAGATCACATTCGCGCCCTTCTTAAACAGGTTGTCTATGGTCCGGTGCACCAATCGCTCGTTACCGGGTATGGCCGATGCGGAGATAAGGACCGTGTCTCCATTATGGATATGCAACTGCTTGTGATCGCCATTGGCCAGTCGGGCAAGGACGGAAGTCGGCTCCCCTTGAGAGCCGGTTAACACTATCACGATCTGGTGAGCGGGAAGCTTAGTTATGTCCTCGGCCCTCACCATAGCTCCGGGAGGCACTTTCAGGTATCCCATCTCAGTAGCCATGCGCACGTTGTTGACCATGCTCCGCCCCAGGACCGCCACCTTGCGGTCCTGCTTGACTGCTGCGTCAACTACCTGCTGGACTCTGGAGATGAGTGAGGCGAAGGTGGCTACGATGACCCGGCCCTCTGCCTCGCCGATGACCCTCTCCATGGCGAGGCTGATCTCGCTCTCGGACGGCGTATAGCCGGGCACCTCCGCTCGAGTAGAGTCGGAAAGGAGGAGGAGCACGCCCTGAGACCCCAATCTGGCCAGAGTAGGGAAGTCCGTTAGCTTCCCATCTACCGGAGTATGGTCGAGCTTGAAGTCCCCAGTATGCACAACCGTCCCCACAGGCGTATTGACCGCTATACCGATGCCATCCGGGATACTATGGCATACTGAGAAGAACTGAAGGCGGAAAGCTGCTCCTAGCTTGACTTCGTCCCCCGGCTGAATAACGTTCAGGGTAGCGCTGTCGAGTAGCTTGTGCTCCTTGAGCTTAACGGTGATGAGGCCTGCTGTCAGGCGGGTGGCATATACGGGAGCGGGGACCTTGCTCAGAAGGAAGGGCAACGATCCGATATGGTCCTCGTGGCCGTGGGTGATGACCACACCCCGGACCTTATTGGCCCGCTCTATGACGTAGCTCATGTCGGGAATGACCAGGTCAATCCCCAGCATATCGTCCTCGGGGAACATTACGCCGGCATCTATGACCATGAGGTCCTCACCGTACTCAAGGACCAGCATGTTCCTGCCGATTTCCCCCAGGCCTCCAAGTGGAATAACCCTAAGCTTGTGTTTTGGCAATGCTATTTCTCTCCCTAAAATAGGCTTAGCTGTTGCTCCGGTTTCTCACCTGCCTTATCGTTCCCAATCATCATTAGCTTCTCCGCCTCTGAGATAATAGAGGGTAGTTTAAGGAAGTCCTGCTCCAGGACCTGCCGCAGCTTTTCCTGGCGGAGGGCTGCTGCGGGATGATAGAGGGCGAAGTACACGACTCCGTTGGCTTTCCTGGTTGTTCCGTGGACCTGGCTGATGCTCTTGCCGGGGAAGAACCGGGCCATAGAATGCCTCCCAAGGGTCACTATCACCCTGGGCGAGATAAGCTCTATCTGGCTGTCCAGATAAGGCGCACATGCCTCAGATTCTTCTGGACGTGGGTCGCGGTTGTTGGGTGGACGGCATTTTACCAGGTTGGTGATGAACACTTCGGGGCGGGGCAACTTAATTAGCGTTAATAACTGGTCCAATAGCTGGCCGGCCGGTCCAACGAATGGGCGCCCTTGCTGGTCCTCGTACCAGCCCGGGCCTTCACCAATAAACATGACACGGGCGTTTTCCGCCCCTTCGCCGGGGACAGCCTTGGTGCGGGACTTGGAGAGGGCGCACTTTGGGCAGGCCATAATCTGGTCATGAACCCTCTTCAGAGTCACGTCTGTCAATAGGATAATCTCCTCAACGATGATAACATAGGCCCTACGGTAGGGTCAATTCGGCATCATACTAGCGCAGGCCCATGGGCTTGTCAACATTTAGGGGTCAAGATTCGCGATCGCCCTACAGCTAGTAGAGTTTGCGTATCTTCAATCTAACTTCGTGCCCACCGAAGGCACGGCAAGTGACGGTTGGACGTTCGGCGCTTCCGGCTTCGTTCTAGAGGCTGGAATCACCGCCAACAAGAGAACAACACCCAGGCCCAGAAACGAGATGCGGTAGGTGCCCGTCCAGTCGAAGATCAGTCCGCTCACGTACGGCCCTAAGGCTGCCGCAACTTGATGGAGTACCAGGCCCAGACCCAAGATAAGTCCAGCGCGCCTGGCGCCAGCCATCTCAAATACTTGAACGTTGTTAACGGCCACTGTGGCAAATATTGGACCAGCGGCGAGGGCTACAGCCAGGTAAAACCAGAGGGCATCCATTACAAACAGCCCAAGGGCCAATGCCCCAATGCCGCGAACAAGGTACGTGGCCACCAGTGTGCGGACCCGTCCCCAATGGTCTGCGGCGAGGCCGCCAGCGACCGCGCCCACCGCGGAGCTTGCTCCGTAGACGCTAACGGCGAGTGCTCCTTGCGCTTGAGAGAGCCCGGATTCCATACCCGCGACGGCCAAAACGGGGATTAGGAGAAAGCTAAGGCCACAGGCGAACCGGGAGATAAACAGGTTGCGCATAGGAGGGCGCCGCACCACCATCAGGACTTCACGCCAAGTCCCCCGCTTCTCGGAAGCGGAAGCGGCGCTTGTTCTGGTTTCCGGGTCGTGGATCTTCAGATAAGCCAGGGGAAACGTCACAAACAGTAGAAACAGGCCCAGGCCCAAAGCGGCGAAGCGCCAACCGAACGTCGTCATGGCTAAGAATACCACCGGGGCCAGAACTATCGGGCTGGCGGGCGTCGCCGCTTGAAGTATGCCCATCGCCGAGCCCCTTCTGGCTCCAGTAAACCATTTGGAAATAAGCAGTCCAAACGAGATGGAGCCACAGGCGCTTGTGGCTATGCCAATCAAGGCGCCGAACCCGAGCGCAATTTGCCAGAGGTCTTGGGCAAAACTCATTACTATAAAGCCGAGGGCCATGAGCAGGATCCCTCCCAGTATCACCGGTCGCGTTCCCCGCGCATCAGCTAACGCGCCAGCCACCGGCTGCGTTATGCCCCATACGATCATAGCCAGGGAAAAAGGTATGGCGACATCCGAGCGATTCCAGCGGAACTCTCGCAGGAATTCTGGCAGAAAGAGGCTGTAAGATGAGAATGAGAAGGCCGCAAAGAATAGGGAGAGTGTTGCCCAGAAGAGGATGAAAGAGGGGGAGGCCTTGGTCTTGGTAGTAAGCAACTTCTGTCCCAGTTCTGAGGCTGAAACTACCACAAACCTCGGGCTATGTCAAACCAACGGCCTATCTACCTTGCTGTGCTCCAAGGGGGGACTATCGCCAGTCCGACCCAATCAGACAAGGAGCTAAGGCTCCAAAACTACCCGTTGGCCGTGATCGAGAATGACCCTGAATCGGTCAATGACGCCACGTCCCATGAGGGGCTCGTCCCCCAGCACGGTAACCAATACAGGAAACGGATCCAGATCGCTAAGCCGGGCTGCACCTAGAAACGCAGCAGCCAGTACCTCCGAGCCATCGGCCAGCGCCCACGTCAGGTATTCATCCGGCGACCCGCCGTTGGCAAGCAGCCCGGGAGGCAGTGCAACATCGCCATCGAAACCAGTATCAACGAGAGCTTCCAAGCTCCCGGAGTAGTCCCCCACTGAAAGACGAAGGGGAAGATATGGAAAATGGGAGCTCACCAGACGGCGGTTCACCGCCACTTGCCGACAGCCTTTGTGCCGATTCTGAAGAGAAAACTCCCTGGGCCAAAGGCCGCCCGCGCCCGCTGTGCGACTTCCAAAGGATTCTGTCCTATGATCGTCTGGCCGTGGGAAGAAATGGCGACGTATTCCCCCAGGTGCTCCGGCTCCAGCGGTTTGCCGTATTGTTCATACAGCTTATCGGCCAGCTTCTTAAGCTCGTGGTCTATCGCCATGGTCTCGTATGGCCCTCTTGCTCCTCGTTCCTTGTTCCTCGTTCCTGTCTACGCAATGCGGGCTAACCAGATGCCGGCCTCGTAGAGGAGCAGGAGGGGGATGGCCACAATGCTCTGGGTTACCGGGTCCGGAGTAGGCGTGATTACTGCCGCAACGACGAAAGCGCCCAGGAGAGCGTACTTCCGGTTCTTGGATAGCATCTTGTAGTTTACTATGTGCAGCTTGGCCAGGAAGAAGATGACGATGGGGGTCTCGAAGACCGCTCCTATCCCGAAGATCAAGGTCATTACGAACGAGATGTATTCACCGATCTTGATCTGGGGGGTTGCGATCTCCTGAATGAACGGGATGAGAAACCTGAGGGCGGGGGGCAATGCCACATAGTAGGCGAAGACAACTCCCAGGACAAAGCAGAAAAGCGCCCCAGGAAGGAGGTATTTTATGTAGCGGCGCTCGTGCTTGGTGAGACCAGGAGTGAGGAACATGATAGCCTGATAAAGGATTACCGGAGTGGCCAGGGCCAGGCCGCTATAAAAGGCTACTTTGAAATAGGTAGAAAACCCCTCGGTCGGCCCGGTTGTGATAAACATGATATCCCCGGCAGGCTGCTTTAATATTACCAGCAGTTGCCGGGTGAAGATAAATGACACGATTGTAGTAATGGCAACGCCAATCACAGTTTTAATAAGGCGCTGCCGCATCTCCTCCAGATGCTCGAGGATCGTGAACTTCTGTTGTTCTTCCTCTATCGCTTGCTTGGGGAGTTCTTCTAAAACGCTTGACATACTGTGGTTACCACCACGGTCCCGCACTACCCCACAATGCGCGTGTTTTTACTCGTCCTCTATGCCAAGGTCCTTGATGTAGTCCACCGCGTCCTGAACGCCAATGATCTTTTCGGCATCCTCATCGGAGATCTCAATGGGCTTCTCAGGGGTGCTGAACTCCTCTTCCAGGGACATGATTAGCTCTACCAGGTCCAGTGAGTCAGCGTTCAGGTCGTCAATAAAGGAGGCCGTGGGGACTACCTCATCGGCTTCCACCCCCAATTGCTCCATAACGATTCTTTTAACGCGCTCAAAGACGCTTGCCATACCCTACTACCTCCTAGCTTGGGACTCAGATTCCGCAGCGATGGTTCCAAGCACACCATTAACGAACTTGGGGGAATTATCGCTGCCGAAGGTCTTGGCCAGCTCGACCGCTTCGTTGATGGCCACCTTCAAAGGCACCTCATTATCGAATATTATCTCAAAAATTGCAAGACGCAGGATGTTCAGGTCTATCCTTGCCAATTGCTCCAGCGGCCATGTGGGGGCGGCCCGCTGGATGGCGTGGTCTATCTCCTGGTGGTTGCTCAGGACCCCTTCCAGAAGATCGCGGGCGAACGCCTGGGCCTCCTCTGGCATCGGGGTCTCTTCCAGGAGCCTCTGGAGGGTAGCTTTGGGGTCGTGGGCGGCCGAATCTACCTCGTACAGGGCTTGAAGGGTGGTTACCCGGGCCTTCCGGCGCGCGGTGGCCATTTAGAGCATCACCATTCCCCCATCTACACCAATCACCTGTCCGGTAATGTAACTGGCAGCCGGGGAGGCCAGGAAAGCCACAACTTCCGCCAGTTCCTCTACCCGCCCGAATCTCCCGAGGGGAATCTGTTGGATAGCCTTGGCTTTTATCTCCTCACCCAGCTTACCAGTCATCTCTGTCTCAAAATAACCGGGGGCGATGGCATTGGCCAGGATGCCCCGGGAGGCCATCTCCCTGGCCGTGGTTCGGGTGAGAGCTATCAAGCCCGCCTTGGATGCGGTGTAGTTGGCCTGGCCAGGGTTTCCTGTAATTCCGACCACACTGGCGATATTGATAATGCGACCCCATCTCTGCTTCATCATCGGGCGTAGGGCCGCTTTGGTGCAAAGGAATGCCCCCTTCAGGTTCACAGCCAGGACCTGGTCCCATTGGTCCTCGGACATGCGCAATAACAGCTCGTCTCTGGTAATGCCGGCGTTGTTCACCAGGATGTCCAGCCGGCCGAAGGAGGTGAGTGCAGTCCCGATCAGAGACTCGGCCTCCACCGCCACGCTTACGTTCGCGCCAGCCGCTACGGCCCGGCCTCCGGCGTCCCTGATAGCCTCCACTACGCCCTCTGCCTCTTCGCGGTTCCGGGAGTAGTTCACTACCACCGCCGCGCCCCGCTGCGCTAGTTTCAGGGCCAGCGCCCTACCCAGCCCTCGAGAGCTTCCAGTTACCAGGGCAGCCTTTCCCCCTAGGTCCAATGCCTATCCTGCAAGAGTTTTTCCAGGGAGTCCCGGTCACCGATACTCGCAACCTGGGCCGGACGGTGGATACGTTTGATAAGCCCGGCTAGGACACGGCCCGGGCCGAATTCTACAAAAGTACTTATGCCCTGGGAAACCATCCAATCCACGGATGGGTGCCAGCGGACGGGACTGCACAACTGCTTAAGCAAGGCCGCCCTGACAGCTTCGGCTTCGTGCACTGGTCGGGCGGTGACGTTACTGACCACGGGAATCACCGGGTCCCTGATTGGCACCTCCTCCAGATAGCCGGCCAGACCCTCCTCAGCCGGCCGCATCACCCTGGAGTGGAACGCCCCGCTGACATTCAATGGCACAACCTGCCGGGCGCCTCTGTTCCTGGCCAATTCCATGGCTCGGGCTAACTCGTCCTTGGGGCCGCTGATTACCACCTGCCCAGGACAGTTCAGGTTAGCCACCTGAACACCTGTCTCCTGGCACACCTGTTGAAGGGCTTCCTCCTCCATTCCCAGCACTGCTGCCATTCCGCTGGAAACCTTGTCGCCAGCCTGTTGCATGAGACGTCCTCGCTCCCGTACCAGACGCAACCCCTGGGCGAAGTCCAGCGCGTCCGCCGCTACCAGGGCGGTGTATTCACCAAGGCTATGGCCAGCCACGAAGGCGGCTCCAGGTAGGAGCAGGTCCGTCTCTCTGGCCGCCCTCAGGCAGGCTATGCTGGTAGCCATTAAAGCAGGCTGGGCGTTGTGGGTCTGGCGCAGGTCTTCCTCCGGGCCTTCGAAACACAGGCGGGAAAGGCTGAAGCCCAGGGCATCATCGGCCTCCTCGAAGGTCTCCTGGGCTGCGGCGTAGGACTCCTTAAGGTCCCGGCCCATGCCCACGGCCTGGGAGCCCTGGCCTGGGAAAACAAGGGCCATAAGGTGGTGCATTGATTAGGCTCCTCTTCGTAAAAAACCGGGGAAATGGTTCTATCCACTCCCCTGCTCAGACGTCAGGCGGGCTTATCCCTTTTTTTTGCCCGCTTCCAGTTGCAGCACATCCCGGCCCCTGTACTTCCCGCAAGTGGGGCAGACCCGGTGAGGCAGCATGGGGTTGTGACAGGACGGGCACTCCACTAGTGTCTGGGGCACGAGGTGAAGATGGCTTCTCCTCTCTCCCTTTCGCGAATTTGACAATTTTCTCTTAGGTAATGCTCCCAATGTATATCTCTCCTAGACAAGTCTCGTTTTCAATTCCGCCAGAGGGCCAAGGCGGGAGTCTGGGGCGTTGGCAATGCACCGGCAGGTCTCCCGGTTCAAATTGACTCCACACCGGGGACAGATCCCCCGGCAGTCCTGCTGGCAGATAGGCTTCATGGGCATCGCGAGTATCGTATACTGTCGCAAAGCCTCTTTTAGATACACAACGTGGTCTGGTCCGATGACAAAGCCAGTGAAGTCCTCGGGCGGCGGCAGGCCTGCCCCGCTGGAGACGTCCACGGAAGGAAAATATTCATCCCGTAGCTCGAAGCCGACCTCTTGACGGAAGCTGTCCAGGCATCTTACGCAGCTCATCTCTACCAGGGCCTTGATTCTTCCGGTGACTATTATGCTTTGCGTCAGTTTCAGGAGGCGTACCATCCCGTCCGCCCTGAATACCTCATCCAGGTAATGGGCCTCCTCCCCCTCCAGGCCCAGGTAGTAATGCCTCTCTGCGCCGACGGACTCTTTCAGTAATTGAGCGACGTTAATTTCCATGGCTGCCCCTGGAATCTTCTCGTTCCAGGACCTCGATACCCTTGCGAACGGCATTAAGAAAGCCCGTAAGCTGCGCATCCAGCTTGTAAAGGACCTCCGAAGCGTACAGGTCTGCCCCAGTCTTGGCGGACTGTACGTGCCTCTCGCCCTCTTGCAGGAGGGCCTGGGCTTCGGCCTGGGCCTTCTTGAGCACCTCTCGCGACCGCTCCTCTGCCAGCTTCACCATATCGGTCTGCCGGATGCGGGCATCCAGTGCCTCCTGGGAGTCAACCATGAGCTTAGACGCTTCCTTTTGTGCCTCTGCCAGAAGATGGTCCCGCTCCTTTAGGACGCGCCTGGCCTCTTTAACCTCTTCGGGCACCGCCAGACGCAACTCGTCCAGCACCGCCAGGACCTCGTCCATGGAGACCACTACCTTCCCGACCAGTGGCAGACGGGATCCCTGGGCGATGATATTCTCTAGCCGGTCTATTAGCTCTAGAATAGCCATCTTAGCTTTGTCCTTTGGCGCCTTTACGTCTTGTCGGGGTTCCACCCCGGCGTCCTGGCTTTCCATAGGAGCCCTTTTATCTTGGCGTGTCAAAATCCGGCCCTGTGGCTTTTGGCGGCAGCCTTCTGGCCGAGGCAGAACGCCTCTTTAAGAGCGGCCTCCACATGGGGCGGCACCATGTCCTTTATAGATCCTCCCAGCTCTGCGATCTGTTTTACGATGCTGGAGCTAAGAAACGAGTATTCCGCGCTGGTCATCAAGCATATCATCTCTAGCTCCGGGGCCATCTTCTTGTTCGAAAGGGCCATCTGGAATTCCCACTCGAAGTCGGAGATGACCCTCAGTCCACGGACCATAACTTTGGCCCCGACCGTCTTCATGAAGCTAACAGTGAGTCCCTCATATCCCTGGACCACAACGTTCGGCAGATGGCTGGTTGACCTGGACATCATTTCTACTCTCTGGTCCAGGGAGAAGAGGATGTCCTTTTTAGGATCGGCATATACCGACACGATCAGCTTGTCAAAAAGGGAAGAAGCCCGACTTATGATATCCAGGTGACCGTAGGTGACCGGGTCAAAGGTGCCTGGGTAGATGGCCAAGATCAAGACTGGACCTCCTGGCGGAATATGGATAGGCTGGTGTCTCCGTAGCGCCGCGTCTTGAGCAACGTCAGCCGCCCGTACCTGGGGGCCAGTTCCCGGCGTGAGGAGTGTTCCGCCACCACCAGGGCATTCTCCCCTACGGCAGGCGATTCCCCAAGGTCACCCATCACTTTATCCAATTCGTCGCTATTATAAGGCGGATCAAGAACTACTATATCATACCTGTCATGCAGGATGAAGAGGGCCTTTCTGGCGGCAATGTGAAAGACCCGGGCTTTGTCGGAGAATTCGGCGGAGGCCAGGTTCTGCCGGATAAGGGCGCAGGTCTTTGCATCCCGCTCTACGAAGTCCACCCACTCCGCCTCCCGGCTCAGGGCCTCGATTCCCAGCGCCCCGGCGCCGGCGTAAAGGTCCAGGACCCGGCCGAGAGAGGGTGTAAGTGACGCCAGTATCGAGAAAAGGGCTTCTTTGACCAGGCTTCGGGTAGGGCGCAGGGCTGGCTTCCGAGTTCCGCGCAAGGTACGGCCCCTGGCCGTTCCCCCGGTTATACGCAGCAACACTTTACCTGTATCCATTATAGCTTCGTGTTAAAGGTGGGCTGTCAAGTGAGATTCACGGGTAGTCGTTGGGATCAACGACTTGCAGCCCTTCAGCTCGGGCGGCCGCATTTAGCTCCCAGTCGGCGCTGGCGAGTTCCAGTGGTGACAGGCTGGCTGCTTCACGACGACGCTTCACTGTAAGCGCGGCGGCCAGTTGGATACAATCATATCCCCGCAGGCCGTGCCGCTCGGCCATGGTGAGCGCCAACTCCGAGACCGTGGGATCAAATTCCACGACGCTGTAAGTCCATTCCAGATCGCGCCGTAGCGCGCCCATGGCGCCGGCCGCTTGCTCACCTGATAGCATATGCCCTTTTACCCGCCTGAACAGCGTGGCTGCGATCTCTACCGCTGTAAGGCGAACGATGAAGAGCTCATTAAGCCCAAGAGGATAGGCCAGGTTTGTGAGCCATGCGGTTCCTCGCTCTACTACGTAGAGCTCTAGAGTTTGGACATTTGAGCATGTTGTTCCCTAATAATATTGACATACATACGTTATTATGGTATCCTTCTAAGTGGTCAGGATCGAATAGAGTTCCTGTCCATAAGGAGGATGCCATAATAGATAAGAATGATATTGAGGCTTCTGTCTTGCATGCGTTTGAGGTTTCGCTGGAAGCACAACTGAAAGCCGTTAGACACTTGCGCACCGGGCCGGTTGAGGAGAAACCTCCCCGACAACGTATATCACAAGTTGATATGGTATACGACATACTCCAGAGAGCCGCCCAACCCCTGCATGTCTCAGAGATTATTGACCGAGTGGAGAAGGTGCACGGCCGGCGACTGGAGCGTGAATCGATAGTTTCGTCGCTGGTCAAAAAGGTTCGCCGCGGCGACCGCTTCATACGTACTGACAGGAATGTTTTCGGGCTAAAAGAGGGAAAGTAAAAA
>JAUYDP010000356.1 GCA_030691805.1 Dehalococcoidia bacterium
CATGGAGACACCCAAACCCGGCATCTATCTCGTGACAATGATCAGTTTGGCCTCTGCGGCATTCGGTATGGTTGCTGCTCTGGCGTGGAACGCTGCCATAACGGAGCTCTTTAAACAAGCATTTGGCTTAGCAGGTGGGATTATAGGGCTTTTCGTCTATGCTATCGTGGTAACAATTGTGGCGGTGGTGGTGATGGTAAACCTGGCTAAGGCGGCGGAGCGTATAGGAGGAGCACCTGTAAAGTAAGTTCAAACCTTCATAGGACCACCATTCGTCATATAAGGAGCGAAAGTGCTTTTGATTGAAAGTGAGAATTGGCCGGCCATGAGAAGCAGCATATTTAAGCTGGTCTTCGTCGGTCTTCCCCCGCATGCCCACCTCGTGCGCGTTTATGACGTCGTGTTGCTCGGTGCGCAGGAGTGAGGCGAGCATCGCCGGCATATCCTCATCAAGGTAGAGGGCTATCAAGCCCTACTTCCGAATGGTTCCTTGTGCCTGAATTTGCCAGGGCTCACTTCTTCCAGCCTCGGATCGGCACGTAACTCGGCCAGGACCTGATCTGGGCTGTCTCGGTAGATCTCTTCGTCTATGTCGGACTTGTGATCAAAGTAATAGGAGATCGCGTCGTACAGCGCCGAAGGGGTTAGATGGGGGTACATGGAAAGCAGGCCTTCGGGTGTCTCCCCTCTGTTGAACAACGCGGCGATCAGGGCTATCGAGAGGCGTGTGCCCTTCACTACCGCCTGGTCACCACCGGCTCCCCTGGTAACCACTACATGAGGGTGCTCTGTTCGAGCTTCAGTTACCATTGCCCAGCACCTCCTGGAAAGCAATACTCCGGGCGTGGGCAAACCCCGGACAGCCCGGAGACGAATCTCATTGGAGCGGGAGACGGGACTCGAACCCGCGACAACCTGCTTGGAAGGCAGGAACTCTACCAACTGAGTTACTCCCGCTCTACAAAAGGATTATAGACGATTTGCGTCCTGGTCTCAAGCAGTTCCTAAAGCAATCTGTTCCCTTGTCCGCCAACCCCAATCTATTGTAAAATGAACCAGTCTATCCCACTATATTGATATAAGGTATTAGACTGTGCGCAAATGTAAAGGGATGAGGGACCTCCTTCCCCAAGATATGGTCGTGTTCCGGCGAATAGAGGACGCTTTCAGGGAAAGCTGCACGCGGTTCGGATATCAGGAAGTGCGCACTCCCACGCTGGAATACCTCCACTGTTTTACTTCGACCGGCACTCTTACTCCACAAATGCTTCGCAGTGTTTATTCATTTCTGGACTGGGATGGTTGGAGCGGTGAGCGAATTGTCTTGAGACCCGACGGCACCATCCCGCTGGCCAGGCTCTACGTGGACAGCTTGGGCGCCCCCAAAGGGGTCAGCAAGTTCTTCTACGTGGAGAACGTTTTCCGGTTCACCGAGTCCGCAGAGGAAGCCAGGGAAAGATGGCAATGCGGGGCCGAGCTGCTGGGCAGCTCCGTACCCCTGGCGGATGCCGAGCTTGTATTGCTGGCTACGGATGTGCTGGAGCGCCTGTGCCTTGGTCCTGTCCGGCTGGAGATATCCCACGCCGGGATCCTGAGACACCTCCTGGAGGAGTTGGACCTGGACCCTGAGGAGCAAGGTAGAGTGTTTGATCAGATACAGGTGGCTGACCTACAGTCCCTGGCCCTGATGGAACGCCAGCATCCGCGTCTGGGGCGGTTCCTTCCGCTTCTGTTAGATCCCAAAGGCCAGGGCAGCGGCTTCTTGAGGAACCTGAAGGCGTCTCTGGCGTCTGAGTCTCCCCCCTTAGAAGCCAGTTTCGATAATTTCATCCAGTTAGCTGACCTTTTGAGCCTGCTGGGGCGCCCATATGAGATCAACTTCTCTCTACCGGGAGGCTTCGAGTATTACACAGGGTTTATGTTTCAGCTATTCCTGAATGGAACTAAGCTGGGCGGCGGCGGACGCTATGATGGGCTGATCCCCCTGGTAGGAGGACCTTCGATCTCGTCCTTGGGATTTGCCCTCTACCTGGACCGGCTAATGGGGCTTCTAGCCTCGGGTGGCGGGAAAGGGACCTCAGTCCCACGACGGGTCCTGGTAGAGGCGAAGGAGGAAGCCCTTGCGGCCTCTAAGAGGTGCTTCGATCTAATCAGGCAGCTTCATGATGAGGGCGTCATAGCCGAGTTGGACCTGGGGCAAGACCGCAAAGCCTATAGCCACGTGGTCTCGGTGGAAGATGCCAGCCCGAATGGAATATGCCGGGTGGAGACGATGTTTACCGGTAAGAGGTTTCAGATAAAAGGACAGGACTTCCAGGCGCTGGTAAAGGCGCTGGGGGTGGATTAGCTGGCGCATGATTAAGCTGGCGCTCCCGAAAGGGCGACTTCAGGGAGAGATAGCGAATTTCCTTGGCGAGCGCGGGATGGCCTTAGAGAACTATGAGGAGGGTTCCCGCTCCTACCGCCCTAAAGCTCCGGAATTCCCTGATCTATCGGCCAAGGTCTTTCAGGAAAAGGATATTCCCATACAGGTGGCTATCGGTAATTACGACCTGGGCATATGCGGCCTGGATTGGGTGGACGAGCTTATGGTGCGGTTCCCCAAGAGCTCCGTGGTCAAGGTCCGCGCCCTAGGGGTCGGCTGCCATGAGCTCTGGGCAGTAACTTCAGCTTCCTCCGGACTTCTTTCCCTTCAGGAAATACAGCAAGCCTCCAGTGAACGCACTATTCGGATTGTCAGCGAGTACGCCAACCTGGCCGAAGCCTTCGTCTTCGAGACCCGGCTCCGCTGCTTTCAGGTGTTCCCCGTTTGGGGAGCGGCTGCGGCCTACTTGCCGGAGAAGGCGGACATCGCGCTCGTGGCCAACGGGTTCAAGAGGGACCTCGGGCGCAGGAAGCTCAAGCCGGTAGCACTGGTGCTGAAGGCTGAGGCAGTGCTAATTGCCAACCGGGATAGCTTTGCCAGCGATGACCTCAGCCGCTTTCTGACTATGTTGAACAGAATCGGAACCGCCCGTGCAGGATAGCCTGCTCTGGATGGCCCTTCCGGACGGCCATCTCCAGATAGAGACAAGATCTCTGCTGGAAAAAGCCGGCTTGCCGTTTTACAAGGCGACCCGAAGCAGGACTGCACAGTTCGGGGTCAAAATCATCCGGCCACAGGATATGCCTCTTCAGGTAGCGTGTGGAAACTTTGACCTGGCAATTACCGGGAAGGACTGGGTCTTGGACCAGATGTACCGCTTCCCCTCATCACCTATTGAGGAGCTGTTGGACCTGGGGTTAGGAATGGTCAAGGTCGTGGCGGTGGTGACACAGGAGGTCCCTGCAAACACCGTGGAGGAGTTCAGAGCACTGCTAAAGAGCGGACGGTTCCCAAGGGTACGGATCGCTTCTGAGTACGTGAACATCGCCGATCGCTACGCCACCGACCACCACCTGGCCGGCTACCGGGTTATTCCCACCTGGGGGGCCACGGAGGCTTTCCTGCCTGAGGACGCTGACCTTTTGATAGAGAACACCCAGACCGGGGCTACCCTGGCCCGCAACAAGCTCAAGATTATTGATACCCTGTTCGTGTCCACCGCCCGGCTGATCGCCAACACAGAGAGCCTGGCAATCCGGCAGAAGAGCGAGGGTATTGAGAGCATTGTTAAGTCGCTGACAAGGGCCTTGCAAGATGGGAGCGGCGATTAAGTGCGGATAATCAGGGACATATCGGAAGCCAGGGCTACAGTACTACGCCGCAAGCCCATCGGGTCTGGAGAGACGCCGCCGGCCATTTTGGAGCGTTTGAGGGAGGCCTTCGGGCGAGAGATGACTCCGGAAGAGGCCGTTGACATAATCCTGGAAGACGTTCGGATGGGAGGAGACACTGCCATCCGCGAGTACTCATTCCGGCTGGATGGCCAGCGGCTCGCCTCCTTGGAAGTACCCAAGTCGGAGATCGAGGCTGCCCCAGCAAAGCTAGAGCCAGAACTCCTCGCGGCGATGACCCTGGCTGCGGAGCGTATCAGAGACTTTCACGTGAGGCAGGTTCCACAAGACTGGTTCGATACGAGGCACGGCCTGGTAGGACAGGTCTTCCGCCCCCTGGACCGGGTGGGCATCTATGTACCAGGAGGCACCGCCGCCTATCCATCCACTGTCCTGATGACGGCCATACCGGCCCGAGTGGCAGGCGTCCGGGAGGTAGTTGTTGCCACTCCCCCCAGGTATGCCGGCCCGCCCGTGCTGGCGGCAGCGGCGCTAGCTGGAGTAGACCGCTTGTTTACCATCGGCGGCGCCCAGGCCATCGCCGCCCTGGCCTACGGCACGGAGACGGTGCCTAAGGTGGACAAGATCGTCGGACCCGGTGGCATCTTCGTGCTTTTGGCGAAGAAAAAGGTCTACGGCCAGGTGGATGTTGACTGCCTGGCAGGCCCAACCGAGACGCTTATCCTGGCCGACGAGAGCGCCAACCCGGCCTGCTGCGCTGCTGACCTGCTGGCCCAGGCCGAGCACGACCCGTTGGCTTCGGCCATCCTTATCACGAATTCTCCCGAGCTGGCTCAGAAGGTTTCCCTGGAGGTTGAGCGGCAGATAGCGCTTCTCTCTCGCCGAGACACGGCCGCCCAATCCCTGGAACGGAATGGGGGCATAGTCTTGGTGGAAAGCTTGGTGCAGGGGCTAGACCTGGCTAACGAGTACGCCCCAGAGCATTTGTGTCTGATGGTCCGTGACCCGTGGTCGCTGCTGGGACAGGTGCGTAACGCCGGGGCGGTCTTCCTGGGGGAGGCCTCTCACGAGACCCTGGGTGACTACGTGGCGGGGCCAAGCCACGTCATGCCCACCAGCGGCAGCGCCCGATTCGCCTCACCCTTAGTAGTGCGAGACTTCATAAAAGAGATTAGCGTCATCGCTCTGTCCAGCGAGGCGTCCAGGGAACTGGAAGGGGCAGCCCGAACCATCGCCCTGGCCGAAGGATTGGAGGGCCACGCCCGCGCCGTGGAGGCCAGGTGGGCCCAAAGAAAGGACGAAGCGTCGCCTTAAAGGCGGGAGTGGCAGCGGGTGTCCCCCTGTAAAACGCCGGGGGTTACAGGAGGTGTCCCGCTGCTATGAACTCAGTCCCTTCGGGGGAGAGAGCAGCGGGGGACAAGCCCCCGCACTACGATTGGTTGGAGATGGGGGTTACAGGGGGTGTCCCGCTGTATAACGCCGGGGGTTAGAGGGGGTGTCCCCCTTCTTAACCTGGCAGAGCCTGTTAGCCCTAAGAAAGGAACCAAGTTACCAATGCCTTCTAAGAAAATAGAAGACCTTATCAGACCTGATGTCTGGGACATCAAGGAATATATTCCCATCGAGCCTCCTGAGGTTCTGGGCAAGGCTCATGGTATGGCGCCGGAACGCATCATAAAGCTGGACGGCAATGAGAATCCCTACGGCCCTTCGCCGCGCGTCGCTGAGGCCCTGGCCCGGTGCCAGAGCTTTCCATTCTACCCGGATCCCGGGCAGCAGGAGCTTCGCCGGCTTATCCAGGGGTATATTGGGATAGACGCCCGCTACATCTTTGGCGGAAGCGGCAGCGACGAGATCATTGACCTCATCTTGAGGGCTACCATCAGCCCCGGAGACAAGATCATAGATTGCCCGCCTACCTTCGGTATGTACCGGTTCAGCACCGAGGTGTGCGGCGGAGGCGTGGTGGACGTGCCCAGGGACGACCGCTACCAAATAGACCTGGAGAGGGTACTGGAGGTTATTGACGACAGGACGAAGATTATCTTCTTAGCCTCACCAAACAATCCTACTGGAACCCTGATGCCTCTGGAGATAGTACCGGAACTTCTCAAGACCGGTCTGCTGGTAGTCTTAGACGAGGCGTATTACGAGTTCAGTGGAAAGACCATGATCCATGAAGCGCTTCAGCATGAGAACCTGATAGTGCTCCGTACATTCAGCAAATGGGCTGGCCTGGCCGGGCTGCGGGTCGGCTACGGAGTAATGCAGGAAAGCATCTCCCGCCACCTCTGGAAGATCAAGCCTCCTTACAATGTGAATGTGGCCGCTCTAGAGGCGGTCCAAGCGACGCTCTCTGACATTCCTTACCTGCGAACCAACGTCGAGAAGATCAAGGCAGAGAGGGAGCGTATGTACAGCGCCTTGGAGGACTTGGACTTCCTGAAGCCTTTTCCGTCCGAGGCCAACTTCGTGTTCTGCCTGCTCACTCGTGGTCGTGGTCTCGCGGTGCGGGACGCACTCCGGGAGAAAGGGATATTCGTCCGCTATTTCGAAACACCCCTGACCAGGAACGCCATACGCATCAGTGTGGGGCGGCCGGAGGACACCGATGCCGTTATGCGCGCTCTTCAGGACATCGGGAAGGAGCTTTAGCGATGACACAGCGTAAAGCCTCCCAAAAACGGGAGACCAAGGAGACCAGCGTCCTGGTGGAGTTGGACCTGGATGGTAAGGGCGATGCGGCGGTGGACACGGGCATCGGGATGCTTGACCACCTCCTCACCCTACTAGCCAGACACTCTTCCTTCGATTTGCGGGTCCAGGCCAGCGGAGACGTTCACATAGACCCTCACCACACGGTTGAGGACGTGGCTATCGTCCTGGGCAAGGCGTTAAATCAGGCCCTTGGGGAGAAAAAGGGCATTACCCGCATGTCCCACGCCATCGTGCCCTTCGACGAGGCGCTGGCGCTGGTCGCAGTAGACCTTTCCGGTAGGGGCTACGCGGTGGTTGACGCCCAATTCTCCTCGGACAAGATCGGCGGGCTCCCTACTGACCTGGTGCCCCATTTCCTTCACTCTCTGGCGATCGAGGGCCGGATGAATCTGCACGTGCGCCTGATGGCGGGCACCAACGACCATCATCGGGCCGAGGTAATCATAAAGGCCCTGGCCCGGGCTTTAGGACAGGCCACTCGCATCGTTCCGCTGTCAGAGGACCGCATTCCTAGCACTAAGGGAACTCTGGAAGCCTAACAGATTGGAGAATTGCCGGCCCTCCCCAGGGCTAGCATAATGACCAGTCCTGGCCGCGACACCGGCTCGTTAGTCCATTCCCCGCGGCTGCGACTTCATTATGGCTACGTCGCTCTGGCCATGGCCTCCCTGGCCCTTCTGACAACCCTGGGCTTTGGGCGCTTCGCCTATAGC
>JAUYDP010000358.1 GCA_030691805.1 Dehalococcoidia bacterium
CCCCCAACTTCCCCTTTAGATTGCAGGCGCCGCAGGTCAGGGGTATGGGAGTGTCCCCCAACTTCCCCTTCGGGCAATAGGCACCGCAGGTCAGGGGTATGGGGGTGTCCCCCAACTTCCCCTTCGGGCAATAGGCGCCGCAGGCCGGGGGTTTTGGGGGTGCCCCCCAACTTCCCCTTTGGTGATGGGGTGGGGTCAGAAGATTGATGTTCACCACCCACAGGAGGAGACAAACCATGGGTGAACAAGAACTAGCAGTAGAGCTTGAGCACGTCTTTGTTTCCTACGGCCAGTACTTGGTGCTAGAAGACATCTCCCTACAGGTCAGGCGGGGAGAATTCGTCGGCATCCTTGGCCCAAATGGAGCAGGAAAGAGCACCTTATTCAAGGTAATTCTTGGTTTGATAAAGCCTTTAAGTGGCAAAGTGCGCATCTTTGGCAAGCCTCAGGGGACCAATGGTGTTCTCGGAATCGGCTACGTACCTCAAATCTCTCAGATAGATCCTAATTTCCCGGTGTGTGTCTGGGACGTGGTGATGATGGGACGATACGGACGCATTGGACTGGTCCGGCGCCCCGGCCAGGAGGACCGGGAAGCGGTCTGGCGGGCATTGGAACGGGTAGGAATAAAGGACCTGGCGTCTCGCCAGATAGGACAGCTTTCCGGTGGCCAGCGTCAGCGGGTGCTGGTAGCCAGAGCACTGGCCCTGGAACCGGGACTCTTGCTGCTGGACGAGCCCACATCCAGCATGGATGTTACGGTAGCTGAAGGATTCTATGAATTCTTGAACGAGATCCGCGACTCTTTAGAACTCACCATCCTCCTGGTCTCTCACGATGTAACCGTCGTCTCCCAGTACACAGACCAGGTAGCCTGCTTGAACCGCCTTCTCATTGTGCATGGCAAGCCAGACGAGGTTATCAATCAGGCAACCCTGGAGTGTATGTATGGTCATGGTGCGATGTATTTCGCTCACGGAGACGTGCCTCATATGGTAGTTAGAAAACCCCCCAACGAAGGAGCGTAGCTATGGACATCCTCCAGTATGCTTTCATGCAACGTGCCCTGATTTCAGCCGTGGTGGTTGGTACTGTATGTTCGGTGATAGGCGTCTACGTGATCCTGAAGGGGCTTTCGTTCATCGGGGCGGGTATAGCCCACGCCTCCTTTGGCGGGGTGGCTCTGGGGTTCATTCTTGGATGGAACCTGGTGGGCACCGCCTTGATCTTCTGCCTAGCCACAGCCTGGGGAGTCGGCCTGGTCAGCCGAAAGGGACGTATTAGGGAGGATGTGGCAATCGGCATCCTTTTTAGCGCCACTATGGCCCTGGGTATCCTGTTGGTCAGCCTCCTGAAAGGGTATAACGTGGACCTGATCGGATTTCTCTTCGGGAGCGTGCTGGCAGTGACACCAGAGGACCTATGGCTGACCGTAGTGCTGGCGCTGGCCATTCTTCTAGTGGTTGGGCTGCTGTACAAGGAGCTGCTCTTTATCACCTTCGATACAGAGATGGCCCAGGTGGTAGGGCTTCCGGCAACCGCCCTGTATTTCCTCTTGCTCGGCCTTATGGCAGTTACAATCGTGGTATCCATCAAGGTGGTTGGGATAATCCTGGTGGAGGCCCTCATCGTCACCCCAGCGGCCACCGCCTATCAGCTCACCACCGACTTCCGGCGGATGATGGTCCTCTCCGTCGCTATAGGTGTAGGTGCGGCAGTAGCCGGCCTCTTTTTCTCGTATTGGTTGAATACCCCATCAGGAGGCACTATGGTGCTGACGGCGACCATCGTTTTCTTCTTGGCGGCGCTGCTTTCCCCCAAGAAGAGGCTGCTTCGTCTCACCAGGGTCATAGGCAAGCCTAGTACGTGAGACCGCATAGGAAAGTCTTGAAAAATGCCCGTTTTAATTGGATAGACGGGCCTTTCCAGGCCCGCCGGAGGGGCTAGAAAGCCCCTCCTATCCGTTTATTCAAAACTCTCGAGAGAGCTGTCTCGCTAGAGGTATTGACAACAAATGAGATAAATGTTAATCTGTGATAACTAAGGGGCCACCAAAGGAGGAGTCTATGGTCAAACCCGACGACTACTGTAGCATGGAAGAGGCCGCCCGCCTGCTAGATGTTAGCCCCGCCACCATCTGGCGTTGGATTGACCAGGCCAGGCTTCCAGCAAGCAGAATTGGCCCACGAAAGATCCGGATTTGGAAGAAGGACTTGGAAACAGTCATCCGGCCAGCCAGACCCAAACCAGCTATGAACGAATTTCTATACTTGTCCGGACGGCCTCGATTATTTGCTGAGTAGTTGTGCCGGGGCCAAAGACCTCTTCTATTCCCATAGCCTTTATCTCCGGCACATCCTCGTCCGGGATAATCCCGCCAGCGAACACCTTAACCCCTTCCATGCCTTTCTCTTTCGAGAGGGCCATTATCCTGGGGAACAGGGCCATATGGGCTCCAGAGAGGATACTGAGGCCTATAACCTGAACGTCCTCCTGTAGTGCCGTCGCCACGATCATTTCTGGCGTCTGCCTGATACCGGTATATATAACTTCCATCCCAGCATCTCGCAAGGCCCTGGCCACCACCTTGGCCCCTCGGTCATGGCCATCCAGCCCCGGTTTCGCTATTAGGACCCTGATCCTTCTAGGCTCTTCCATTCAGGTCTCCCAGTCAATCTCCATAATGATGCTTACCAGATTATTGTACACGCCAGGCTTCTCCGCCACTCGTCCAGGGCCGCCGCCTCTCTGGTCAGGCCCCGTGGCCAAAGCCGGTCAACCAGGATACGCGTGCCGTCGTCGGGGCCAGGCGGATCATATACGCTCTTAACCCGAATCACTACGGTAGTCTCTAACTGCTAATTCGGTCTCCGCTTCCTTCCAGTGCAATATCCAAAATGGTGCAAGCCATTCTCACTGCGCCAGGCTTGCCTCAACGCTCAGAGCAACGTTGCCCTTGAGGGCTTGCGACACCGGGCAGAAGTCCTTAGCTTTCTCCGCCTCCCTCTGGAAGGAGGCGTCGTCCATGCCTGGCACCCACCCGCGCACCTTTAGAGCGGAGGAAACTATCCGCCAGCCCCCATCCGCCTTATCAAAGGCAACCGAAGCGCTAACTTCCAGCCGTTCCGGGGGCTTCCCAAGGCTACCGAGACCCGCGGACAAGGCCATAGAGAAGCACCCCGCGTGGGCGGCCGCTATCAACTCCTCAGGGCTGGTGCGCCCATTTGGGGACTCAGTTCGCGAGGCCCAGGTTATTGGCTGCTCGGTAAAAGCCCGGCTGGACACCGCACTTACTACACCGGAGCCTGATACTAAGCTCCCCGTCCATACCGCATCGGCTCGACTAATAACAGCCAAGTGTTTTACCTCCTATCTTCTTTGTTAGGCACAATAAGGACCGGAATGGCCGACTTGTGGACCACCTCGTCGCTGACACTGCCCATTAGTATATCAGCAATTCGGCCATGGCCGCTGGCCCCCATAACGATCAGGTCGAAGCCATCCCCTTCGGCAACGGCCCGTATGACCCGTGCTGGCTTGCCCTGCTCAAACTGGACGTTCACCGGACGTCCGGAAGTTATGAGCCTCTGTTGAGTCTCCTGAAGGACTTGTTCCAGCGCATTCCGCATGTCTTCCGTCAGGTTTATTGGTATGGTGACAGGCATGCCAGCGGGGGATATCGCAGCCTGGGAGGCAAGACCGGGATCCAAAACGCTCAGGACGGTTATCTCGGCATCGCCGATCTTCCGGGCGAGCACCCCTGCAAAATCCGCCGCCTTGTCAGCATATCTCGATCCATCCGTAGCAACCAGTATCTTGAACAAACGCACACCCCTTTCTCGGCAGTCTCAAACGCCTTCCGGAGGGTCGCCCTCGGCAAGACACCCATACTCCCAGGTCAGCTACTCTAACTCGAGGACTGCCTACAGATACATCATACTCTTGTATATGGACTTATACTATACATACCGAAGCAGAGTACCCACCATTCCAACGCATATTGCATTACCGGCATTGGAGCGCCTGAGCCAGGTAAAAATGGAGGCCAAAGTCGAGGAAACATAGGAAATTCCGCCTTAGCCACTTAATGGGCTTCCGCTTCTCAGCCCATGGCTTTAGCCTGGGGTAGGGTCACTTAGGCAGACCTATTTCCACCGGAAGCCTCGCAATAGCCCTTTTAGTGGACTTCGGCTTCTCAGTCCATGGCTAAAGCTCAGGGCGCTTCTCCTTACCTAATCAGCGTATTATGTCTTCAAGTCCGCCGGGCCGGGTCTGTGTTAAACTCTAATTGATGGGCCATATACAATTAGCCG
>JAUYDP010000426.1 GCA_030691805.1 Dehalococcoidia bacterium
GGGGCCACGCTGGCCGTGCCCGCCCTGGGCCTGCCGTTCATCATAGCCGGCACGGTGAAGATCATTTATGATCTGACAGTTTTGACGGCCTTTCGCAAGGTGAAACCTCCCGAGGAGACGACCTAGGTGACTTCCAATCCCCGGGAAACGGAAGGCTCTGCCAAGTTTGATTCAAGGAGGCGCAAATGAAATGGATAACCCGCGCCCGGCCGAAGGTCGACCGCGTCGCCTGTCCCTGGCTGATCAAGCGCTTCGTAGATCCTGAGGCGATCTTCCTTTACGTGCCTGCAGACAGGGTCGTGGCCCTGGCACAGCAGGAGAGCGCCATCCCCTTTGATGTGCCAGGCGCCGAGCTCGGCCACCATGGGTCCGAATGCAGCTTCGACGCCATTATGCGGAAGTATGGCCTGACCGACCCTGCGCTGCTGGGGCTGGCTCGCATTGTGCGGGGCGCCGACACCGACGCCAAGGACCTGACACCGGAGTCGCGAGGCCTAGAGGCGATCGCCGAAGGCTTCCGGCTCGTCTTCCAGGACGACCACGAGCTGCTGGAGCGGGAGCTCCCCGTGTATGATGCCCTCTATGCCTACTGCCGCCAGCAGGTAAAGGACGGCAGGCAAGACTAACGTGACCGCAACAGTCCTGCAGAGGAGCTTTCCATAACCTCCTGACTTACCCTCCAGCAATCGTACCCGGCAGGGTCAACATTCGGTGGCAAGTAGGGCGGGTTTCAAACCCGCCCCTACGCAACACAAAAGGCTGATGGTTCATTTTCAGCGCGTGGTTGAGACAGCGACTTGGAGAAGCAGGAGATCTTAAAGCGTTGTGCGAAGCACTAGGCGCTGGCCGCCGCGCAGCACCATAAGGGATATATTGCTGCCCCGTCCATGGCGGGACACCGCCCTTTCCAGGTCATCCGCTCCCCGGATGGCCTGGCCTTCTACCTCGATTATGATATCCGCGGGCTGGAGGCCAGCCCGCCCGCCGGCTGAGCCGGTATGCACTCCGCCGACGTAGGCCCCCGGGGGAAGGCCGCGGGTGGACGCATCGGCCACCTTGGCACCGAGAGAAGGCTTTTGCGCAGCCAACGCCCTTTCCAAACGTGCCCGGTCGAAGCCGATGATGACTTCTCTGTCTACCAGGATAACTGGCACACCGTTTTGGCCTGACCGGCTCACCATTTCCTGCGCAGCGGCCCGGTCGGCAGCCACGTCAAATTCCTTAAATGAAATGCCTTTACGGGAGAGAAACTCTCTCGCCTGGTGGCAGTATGGTCAGGAGGGTGTGGTGTAAAGGACAATGCTCATTTAGGCCGGTCCTTGCCTTTCTTGTGGTTGTTCTCCTTGCCGTTTTCCCCTTTCTTGTCCTCAGGCCCTCCCTGAAAGCCCCGCATCTTCTCGGCCATTTGCCGAAGGCGCTTATAAACCAGTTCGTTAATCGAGCCTTCCGGGTAGCTGCCATCGGGTTTACGCTCCCCAGCGGGAATGCCTGTGAGGATCTCAATACCCTCGTCCACCGACTTAACTGCATAGATGTGGAACTTCCCGTCCTGCACAGCCTCAACAACTTCTTCCATGAGCATCAGGTTCTTGATATTGGTGTGTGGGATTAGCACTCCCTGACTGCCGGTTAGGCCCTTGGCCTTGCAAACTTCGAAGAAGCCTTCGATCTTCTGGTTCACGCCGCCGATAGGCTGTATCTCCCCCTTCTGGTTAACCGAGCCGGTAACC
The DNA here is from genome assembly GCA_030691805.1 of Dehalococcoidia bacterium. GTDB lineage: Bacteria > Chloroflexota > Dehalococcoidia > JAUYDP01 > JAUYDP01 > JAUYDP01. Next base: position 1,731 of record JAUYDP010000426.1, read on the forward strand.
GCGATCTCCTGACGGATCGGCACGTTCGCTATGCTGGAGAGGATGGCGTATAACTCCGTGGATGAGGCGCTGTCTCCATCTACCCCCTCATAGGACTGCTCGAAACAAAGGCTAGCGGAGAGCGATAAGGGCTGGTCCTGAGCAAACTTATATCCTAGATATCCACTCAGGATCAGGACTCCTTTGTCATGAGTGCTACCGCTAAGGCGGGCCTCTCTCTCTATATTCACGACGCCGCCTCGGCCTATGAAGGTCTTGGCTGTAATGCGAGAGGGTTTGCCAAACATGATATCTCCCAGGTCGTAAACAGCCAGGCCATTCACCTGTCCTTCCACCGCCCCTTCGACATCCACCATTAAGGTGCCCCGGATTATCATCTCCCTGAGGCGTTGCTCCACCTGGTTGGAACGGTAGACCTTCTCATCCAATGCCTTATGCACGTGATGCCCCGAGACGGTAGAGGAGCCATCCCGCCTGGCCCAGTAATCAGCCTCTATTAACAGGTCCTTGATAAGGCCAAAGCGTGAAGATAGCTTCTCCTGGTCAGCCACCAACCTGGCCCCGTGCTCTACAACCTTGGCAACTCCTTTGCGATCGAAGGGATGCAGCTTCTCCATGTCACAATATGCCGAAATGAAGGCGCAGTAGGCATCAACGTTGTTGTCGGACCTGTCAATCTGCCAGTTGAAGTCCGCTTTAACCTTGAACATCTCCCAGAAGTCCTCATCGTAGCTAGAGAGCAGGTTATATATCATCGCATCGCCAATTACGATACATTTTACATCCGTCGGTATCGGCTGCGGCTTGAGTCCATGCGGTGTCACGAAGCCGAACGGCTCCAGGGGGTCCTCCAACCGTACCTCACGATTCTTTATGACCCGTTTCAGGCCCTCCCAGACGCCCGGATTTAAAAGGATGTCTCTGGCATTGAGAACCAGATAACCTCCGTTGGCAAGACTCATTGCCCCCGGCTTAAGCATAGTGTGATCTGTTAGATAGGCGCCCATGAAGAAGCGGCGCTCGATTCTCCCAAACATGTTGCCGTATGTGGGGTTGGTCTCCATTACAATAGGAGGTCCCTCGGTGCCGCTGTTATCTACGAATACATTAACCTGAAAGGCGGCTTGCAACTCAGCGGACCTCATGGCGGCTCCCACGGCCTGAGCGTCGGCCATGGGAGCGGCTTGGGCCGCTTCCTCTGGCTTGCGGAAGAGGTCCAGGTTTCGCAGCGTGTAGGACTTGGCGTCCTCCAGATAAGCCGCTACCTTTGGGGCATCCTCATACTTCTTCACCAGTTCCTGGAACGGCCAGGCGATAGCGGTCTGGCCGACCTTCTCATCCAGGCTATGGATTTTTTCCCCCAGTTCTTTCTCCAAGGCCTGTGCCTTCTCCAGGGTCTCCCCGGCTTGGGCCATAAACGAAACGCGGCGGGCCTCTATCTCGGACCTCTTCTCCTCTTCCAGCGCTAGATACTCCTCCTGGCTGAAGGGCCTGCCATCCACCATTGGCACCACCATCATGCCCATTGGTGACATACGGATAACGAAGCCCTCCTCCTTGGCCTCTCGCTCCATCACCTGAAATATCTCCCGTTGGCGCTTTTCGCCGCTGTCTACGATCTTTTTGCGCTGCTCAGTATATTCGTCGCTGGAGAAGGCCTTCGCTATTTCCGCCCGAAGCCTCTTTAGAAATTCTTCCATCTGCCCCTTAAAGACCTTACCGATTCCTTGCGGCAGATCAACTACTTGGGGCCTATCGGTGTCCGCAAAGTTATATAGATAGCACCAATCGCGAGGGTGGAAGTCCGCTCCTTCTGCCATCCGTGTGGCCACAAGCTTTTGGAGATACGCCTTTATCAGAGAGGTCTTGCCCGTGCCGGTTAGTCCTGTAACAAATATGTTATAGCCGGACTTGTCCACTGCCAGGCCCATCTCGATGGCTTTTATGGCCCGGTCCTGGCCAATGAACTCTTGAAGTGGGGCCAACTCGGTGGTGCTTTCAAACTGGAACTGGTCTGGGCTACACCGCCATCGCAAGAGATCTGGCGCAAGTTCGCACGTTTTGTCCACAACTTTACTCCTAATTTTGTTACGACTTCGCCGTTGGTTCACCATTTAAAGCATAATTGGTTAACCATGGACCAGACCCGCGCCGATAAAGAGACCCTGGGCCTCTTTCAGGGTTGTGTCTTGAGGCGGAAGTATTATCTCCGACTCCAGGATCTCCTCAGTGGGCACTCTTGTGCCTTTGTCCCGAACCAGCGCTAACATCTGAACGAAGAGCGACCGGTATTGGGCCTCATCCCCAGCAGCCACAACCTGGACGAGTTGATTGTCGAGCACATTTAGCTGGTCCAGATGGCTGCTGTCCAGGCGGTACTGTCCTTCCGAAAGAATGCGGATGATCATTGCCCCTCCTTAAGCTGCTTAGGAGCCATCTGCTGCTTCAAGGCTGCCAGTTCCTGTTCCACACCCGTGGTTATGTTGATCTTCGCCAGTTCCCTTTCCACCTCATCCTGGCCGCCGGTGAAATCCTCGAGGGTGCCGGCGGCGACCAACTCGTCTATTGCGCCAGCCCTAGCGCGAAGCTGTTCCGTCTTATCCTCCGCCCTGTCAATAGCCATTCCCACGTCGGTCATCTCCTCGGAGATGCCGGTTACCGCCTCGCCAATCCGGACCTGGGCCTCTGCGGCCGAGTACTGGGCCTTGATAACCTCTTTACGCGTTCTAAAGGCCTCGACCTTCGTAGAGAGTCTCGCCTCGGCGGAGGCCAGCTTCTCCTGCTCCTTGCCCAAGTCGTTGATTTGCGTCTCCAGGCCCTGGAGTTGCATTTGAGCGGCCTGCTTTCTAGTAAGGGCTAGCCGGGCCAGGTCCTCCCGTCCCGCGGCCAGGGACTGGCGAGCCTGCACCTCCAGCTTGGATAGATTATCTTGCAAGCGGGCCGCCTGCAACTCTAACCTGCGTCGGGAGGTGACTACATCGGCGATGCCCCGCTTAACGCCCTGGAGCATCTCCAACTGTTTTTGATACGAGTAGTCTAAGGTCTCCCTTGGATCCTCGGCACTGTCCAGCACGCGGGTCAGCTTGGCCTTGAAAAGGGCCGTTATTCGGTTCATCAGTCCCATGGCATCCTCCTCCTTTTTTGCCTAGGACGATTATAGTTGCAGAAAGATGCTCTGTAAAGGAGCCAGCTACGGTATCCTACAGGGATGAGAGGTTCAGGATAGGCGTCTGTTTTTCTCCAGGAAACCGCAACTGGCCTGCCTCAGCCATACCCCGTCACAGGCTAGAGGTCTGTTACAGCCCTTCTGGCATGTTCGCTGTCGTAGGGGCGCACAGCTGTGCCCCCCTACATTGTCGTCAAATCCTGGTTAACACACCACTAATTTGGAGGTGCGGATTACCGGAGGTCTACCGGTGCCTTGAAACCCCTGGTAGGATTTCTACGGCAGGAGCACCATTATCTCAGGTTGGACCTGGTTACCGGGCACGCTCCCGCTTGAAGCAAGCGTCGCAGTAAACCGGCCTGTCCCCCCGGGGCAAAAACGGCACCTGGGTCTGTGCCCCACACCGGGCACAGGTGGCAGTGTGCATCTCACGCGCACCACCCCGCCCTCCCGACGTCCCCCCCCGATGCTGAGTCCGGCAGTCAGGACACCGGGTAGGTTCATTCACGAACCCTTTCTGGGCGAAAAACTCCTGCTCCCCCGCCGTAAAGACGAATGAAGAGCCACAGTCCCGACAGGTCAGCGTCTTGTCTACAAAGCTCACCATGACCTCCTCTATGTCTTGGCAACCGCTTAGTCATCGAGAGCCTGGTAAACCCTGCAAGGATCAAGCCTCGGGTGGGACTTCGTGGCTAAACTTTTTGCCGCCCCAACTATACAGCATAGCTAATAACATCGCAACAAACGCTATAGACCACGCCATACCCCCTTATGCTATAATCAGGCAACCCATGTCTAGGATTACCGAAAGATTGAAAGATGACGCTACGGTGAGCTATAGCCCTATGATACGCGATCTCCCCAGTGGGGAGCGTCCGCGGGAGAGGCTCCGGGAACGGGGACCGGGGTCCCTTAGCAACGCTGAGTTGCTGGCCATTCTCCTACGGGTTGGAACCACGTCAGAGAATGTGGTGAGGCTCTCAGAGCGGCTTCTCGCCAAGTTCGGAGGTCTTTCAGGACTGGCCCGGGCCAGCTTTACCGAGCTATGCGCTCAACACGGGGTAGGCGTAGCAAAGGCCTCCCAGATCAAGGCCGCGCTGGAGGTGGCAAGCCGGCTTCTGGCTGAGCAGCTCAAGGAACGTAAGGTGGTGCGCTCTCCTCTGGACGTGGTTAATTTCCTAAAACTGGAAATGGGAAGCCTCGAGCAGGAACATCTTAGGGTTGTCCTCCTGGACACCAAGAACCAGGTCCTGGGAATGCCAGAGATCTATAAAGGCAGTCTCAACACCTCTCTCGTCCGGATAGGAGAGGTGTTCCGGGAGGCGGTCCGCTTTAACTCCGCCGCGCTCGTTGTAGTACACAACCATCCTTCGGGAGACCCCACGCCAAGCCCGGAGGACATAAAGCTTACTGAAATGATAGTGGAGGCAGGAAGGCTGTTAGACATCGAGGTCCTGGACCACCTTGTCATTGTTCAACATGATTTTGTTAGTTTACGAGAACGGGGGATCGGCTTTAAGTAAGGAGTGTAGATAATGACAGAAGGGCGTCTTGACCCCCTGCTAATAGAGCAGAGATTAGCCCAAATTCGTGGCGTGATCTCTGCCCTGGTTGTTACTTTAGACAACGGCGATATTGGAGAAATCCACGTTATGGCCACCACCCAACGAACAGCCAAACAACTGGTCAGGGACATTGAATCCCTGGTCTTACTGCTTTTTGGGACAAAGTTAGATTACCGAAAGATCAGCATCGTGCAACTTGAAGCACGGCATGTAGCGCTGGTTAGCCGGGTCCGGCTGAAGGCGATTGGGAGCGAACGACAAGGAGACACTCTGGTATGGAGCGTTTCACTGGTGTACGATCGTATTGACCTGACCGGCAGGTGGGAAGGCCCCTACGAGGTTCCCGAGGCAGAGGGCGCTGCGCTTGCCACTCTGGATGCAATGACTGTGCTGGTGGGACCGGCCCTCGCCTTAAACCTGATAGAAGCTAAGGTAGCCACAATAGATCAGGGTGATGTCGTGATCGCCTCTGTGACGACGGGGGAACCACCGAAACAGGAGACGCTTTTAGGCGGCAGCTTCGTCAAGACCACCGTTGCCGAGGCTGCCGCACGGGCAGTGTTGAGCGCTCTTAACAGAAGACTGCCTTTCACCGTGGAATGACCGATATCAGTATCCTTTTCCCTGACCTCGAGACCATTACCGATCTGGTAGAGGTGAGCCAGGGGAGGCGTCCAGAGCCATTGCCCTATTGGACTGGATTTATTATAGTATAAGGGTAACAAGAGAGGCGACAGTGGAGGTCAGGCCTATATGAGCAATCCCGAAAGAGTCACTATCTCGGAGGCAACCAAGCATTACATTTCGCAGGTAACTAACGAAGAGCGGCCAACGTATCAACAGGAGTTGAGCCGCTTCCTGCGCTGGTACGGCAGGGACCGGCTGCTTCACGAGGTAACCCCCCCGCAGGTAGACGACTATGTTCAAGAGTTGCAGAAAACCGGAGGTGACTACCAGGCCCGATTACTTCCCTTGAAAAACTTCCTCTCCTTTGCCAAGGATAAGGGCTATACCTCCACAAACCTGGCTACGGTCATCAAAATAAAAAAGACAGCCTCCCGCAAGAACGACGCTCCCTCCGTTGACCGGCAGGAAGGAAATACCCACTATATCAGCCCGGAGGGATTCCAGCAGTTGCAAGAGGAGGTCCTGCGGCTCAAGGCTATGCGACCGGAGATAGCGAATGAGCTACGAATCGCCGCAGCAGACAAGGACCTACGGGAGAACGCTCCCTATGACGCAGCGAAGGAGAAGCAAGGGAAAGTAGAGGCCCGTATCCGCCAATTAGAAGCGACCCTGAAGACGACGCTGGTCTTGAATGGCAAGCCGGTCTCGACAGCAAAGGTGCAGCAGGGCCACCGGGTGATGCTTCGGGACCTTATCACTGGCGAAGAAGTCCGCTATACCCTGGTAAATCCTCATGAGATAGACCTGATGGCCGGGAAGATCTCGTTTGCCTCACCGATGGGCAAAGCGCTTCTGGAACGTGCCGTTGGAGACAGGGTAGAAGTCAGCGCTCCACAAGGAGTCCTGCACTATCAGATACTGTCCGTTGAATAGGCTCCGGTTGTCTTAGAAGCTAGGATGGGCCGTAAAGTAAAGTCGGTTGGCGGCGATCTATTACCCATCGCCTCCCACAAGCGTGAGCTACGGCGCATCGTCGTCAATTACCTGCATCCGGGTAATATAAAAAAACGGCTAGTCCAGGTGCTGGGCATGGGAGAACCTCCTGAACGGATCGCCATGGGGTTGGCGGTGGGTGTCTTCCTCGGTGTTTTCCCGACCTTTTACATCGGCATCCCTCTCGCCGCCATTGGCGCTCGGCTATTCAAATTCAACATGGCGTCGGCTATAGCCGGCAGCGCTATCTCATCGCCCCTCACCAGTCCATTCATCATCGTCGCCAGCGCGGCGTTAGGGGGTGCGCTGACCGGCGCCGACTGGGTAGTAATCATTGAACAATACCAGGAGCTAATCAAAGACCTGGGCGCTACCTTCAAGGGCGGATTAGACTTAGGACCGCTCGCGGCGCTACTGCGCAAACAGGAGTTCTGGTTGACCGTAAAGACCACGGTGTTGGCCTACCTGGCCGGCAACCTCATCCTTTGCGTCCTTACCGCAGTGCCGGCCTATTTCGTTACTAAACAAGCGGTGATTGGGTACCGCAGAAGACGGGGAGCTTTAGTATGAGCCAACGCAGAAAGCCTCGGGCCAACTGGGGTAATCGCATGTTCGCTGTCCTGGGCCTTATTGTTATCCTTAGCATGGTTCTGGCGCTGGTCATTAGCGCTCTGCAACCAGGGACATAAGCGCCCCGACGGTTGACAAGCCTCTACCGCATAGCCTATATTGGCCCCGCCAACCCATCCCACACCTATGGCCCACCGGGCGAAAGAACAATGATTTATGAGTAAAGGCGACCTCTTGCTGCAAAAGGAATACCTGGGTCCGTCCAGGATCCCTGCCCTCTTGAGCTACGTTCCGGATGGGAAAAGGAAACCGCTGGTAATCCTGGCGCCCGGCGGGGGCAACCAGAACATTGATAATAGCAAGGAGCGCTTTTCTCAGACCCTGCCTCTTGAGGAGGACGACTTCTTCAAGGCATACGTGGACCTGCCCCTGCACGGTGAGAGACTGGCGCCCGACCTGGGCAAGCGCTTCTGGACCGACCAGGTCGGGCTCTTCCTGCACCCTACCGTCCTGGGCATGGCCCGGGAGTTCATACAGGTTATTGATATCCTTCTGCAAAGAGAAGAGGTTGATTCGGACCGGGTTGGTGTCTGCGGTTGGTCTCTGGGGGGCCAGGCTAGCCTGCTAGCCGCCGGAGTTGACAAACGTATCAAGGTTGCCATCGGTCTGTCCGTCCCTTACGACGCCGAACAGGGACCTCGAGCACCCGGACCTGACAGCCTGGCCCACCTCATCATGCGCACAGAGATGGATATTCTGAACTTGGCGCCTAATATGTGCCCGACCGCTGTGCTACTCATTCACGGCGCCAAAGACGCCTGGGTAAGCGTCCGGTCTTCCCGCGAGCTTTACGCGGCGCTCAAGCCTTATTACGCATCCTGCCCTGATAGGCTTCGTTACGTTGAATACCCGAACATGGCCCATAGCATCTCCCAGGCCGACGATGATGCGTGCGCCCAGGAACAGAAACAGCTCAAAGAGGAAGTAGCCGGCTGGCTTCGGAGGTTCTTATGAGCGCGGGTGCTTCGTTGTGCTTCGTTGTGCTTGATTGTGCCTGGTCGTGCCTGGTCGTGCCTGGTCGTGCTTAATCGTGCCTGATCGTGCTTGATCGTGCTTGATGGTGCTTCATTCCGTAGTCGGGGTCAGCGGTTGTTCAATAGTCTCTATTCATTCCGTAGTCGGCATCGTCCCCGATGCCGATGGTCGGGGTCAGGGGTTGTTCAACAGTCTACATCGTGCTATTGACCGTCCCTACCGAATAAAGTATGATAGAATCAACATAGGCTAAATTAGTCCAGTTATGGTCATGCACAATTTAAGATGCCAAACCAGTCTGCCGAATAAATTCGGCGTTACGTTTAGCCCAACGCCGAATTTATTCGGACGGTCGTGGCACAATATTTAGTGCATGACCATAACTGGGCTCCAGGTTATTGATCCCCGAAGAAGAGGAGCATCCTACATGGACCAGTTCACGAATTGGGTAGACAACCGCCATGAATATGCCAAAGAGTGGAAGAAACGCACCGGCGGCAAGGTAGTGGGCTGCCTGTGCACCTACGTCCCCGAAGAGATACTCTACGCCGCCGATATCCTCCCCATCCGCATCTTCGGCGGCCACGAGCCATCCAGCGTGGTCGAGCCCCATATCTTGGGTATGTTCTGCCCGTTCTGCCGGGACACCCTGGCCCAAGGGCTTGAGGGCAAGTACGACTACCTGGATGGGATAGTCCTGGCCCAGTCCTGTTTACACATGCGGCAGACCTTCTGGAGTTGGAAGAAGCACGTACCTATAGACTTCACCTATTACCTCCCTATGCCCCATTGTAACCAGGCAGTGGGACAGAACGACTACCTGCGGGGAGAGTACGTCCTCTTTAAAGAGGCGGTTGAGAAGTGGGTAGGCCAGCCCATCACCACTGAGGCCCTGGACCGGGGCATTGACATCATGAACACCAACCGGAAGCTCTGTAAGCAGGTTTACGAGTTCCGAAAGGCACGTAAACCCGCCCTAACCGGACTCGAGGCCATGGAGTTGGTACTTTCCGGCCAGATGGTGGACAAGAGAGAGCACAATGAAGTGATTAAGTCCTGGCTTACCGAGCTACCTGGTCGGGAACTTAAGCGAGAGGTAGGCACCCGGCTGATGATCGTCGGTAGCGAGGACGATGACCGAGAGTTCGTCCAGATGGTCGAAGGGAAGCTGGCCTTCCCGGCAACCTTCGTGGTGGAGGACCACTGCACGGGAGCCAGATACTTCTGGGATGAATTGGTGCTTCAGGAAGACCGCTTGTTGGCCATTGCTGCCCGCTATATGGACCGGGTCCCGTGTCCCAGCAAGGACTGGCCGGAGCGGAAACGGTTCGACTTCATCTTTGATATGGCCAAGGAGTACAAGGTAGAGGCGGCTGTCCTGATGCAGCAGAAGTTCTGCGACCCCCACGAGTTGGACATGCCGTCATTGACCCAGGCCTTCAAGGACCATAATATTCCGACTTATTTACTGGAATTCGACGTCACTGTGCCGGCAGGACAGTTCAGGATCAGGATGGAAGCCTTCCTGGAGACCCTGGTGGACTTTGTCTAGAGGAGTAGTTGGCGATGACCACGGTAGCTAATAAGACTTTATACCCTACTGAGCCACTCAAGAGCTGGAACGAGGCCAAATACCTCCGGGCCAAGTACTACGAAGACTTCCTTAAAGCACCGGAGAGAGGCGGGCTGCGGGTCAGCGGATCCGGGACCATGTACTTTGCCCTCCTGGGCGGCCTGGGTAAAGACGTACACACCCTCACCGGAGAGCCCTATGCGGCCACCTGCGCCTTCTATCAGGACTTCTCGACAGAGTGCATGGAGGCGGTGGAGAAAGCCGGTATAGCCCGTGACCTTTGCGGGTACCTACGCAACTACTGGGGTGGGGTGCTGCTTGACAAATACATCCTGACCGACGGCACCGTGGTCTCTCCCTGGCCCAGGCCCGACCTCTTCTTCACTTCTCACTACTGTTGCACCCACGCCAAATGGTACCAGTGGTGCCGGGAAGCTGAGGGGAACCTGCCCATGTACGGTATAGATGTCCCCTGGCACCCATTCGATCATGAGCCGACCAAGGAGCGACTGGAGTATATCGTACAGCAGAGCCTGGGAGCCATCGAATGGATGGAGAAGCTCACTGGCAGAAAGTACGACGACGAGCTTCTGGTGGAGGCCATCAATACCGAGGCACGCTCGTCTTACCTCTGGGGCGAGACCTGCGTCTTAAACAAGGCTATCCCTGCTCCCCTGGACGAGAAGACCATGTTCTCACTCTATGTTTTCAACACCCTTTGCCCCCACTTGAAAGAGGTCGCTGATTTCTACGAGCGCCTGCGGGATGAGGTGGCGGAACGGGTCCAGAGAGGCATCGCCGCCTGGCCCAACGAGAGGTTCCGCTACATTACCGATAGCCAGCCGCCCTGGGCCTTCCTGCACATCTTTCGCCATCTGGAAAGGACTTACGGGGCGGTCTCCGTCGGATCGGTGTACTCGTATGGGCTACAGGTCAATTGGGACTTTGACGAAGAAGGCAGTTTCGTCCCAGCCAAAACCCCTGAGATGCTGGGAGTCAAGATGGACACCCGTGAGGACGCTGTCCGCGCTTATGTCAACTTCAAGCTAAAGAATGGCATCCTTTGCCGGTTCTACGACTCAGAGGTGACCAGTGATCAGATGATGAAAATCGTCAAGAACTGGAAGGCCCAGGCAGTCTTGATTCACCTGAACCGAGGGTGCGAGGGGACGGCCATCGGGCAAATGGAGAACCGGTTGGACCTCATGAAGGCTGGCATACCCGTTCTCGCCTTCGAGGGTAACATGGGCGACTACCGTGAGTTCGACGTGCAGCGCACCATGAGCCGTATCGAGACCTTCTTCGAGGCCCTCGGTATCCAGCGGATTGAAACTTAGCGCATGGCGCGGGGCTTGACCAAGAATAGCAATAGATCAACTTAACGTACCGTGTAGAGACGCCCCGGTGGGGCGTCTCTACATTTCAACACAGTTCCCCATGCCCGTTGGGGCGCCACCGGCGATGAAAATGGGATTGCCAGAAGTGGAACAGGCGTCCCGCCTGTCCGCACAGGCCAGAGGCCTGTGCCACTTGCCCGGATTCATTTTCATACCAGTGATATGGTAAGGAACAAGGGCTATGATCATTGACATCCACTACCATACTTGCGTGCCCGGATACTTGCGCACCCGTGACCTGCTGGACTACAACCGCCGGAACGCCCTGGTTTACAGAGCCAAGCAGAGGGGGCTGGAGGGGATATGCCTGACCGAGCACGACAAGGTGTGGGACGACGAGGCGGTCCGGGCGTTGACCCAGGAGCATGGCTTCCTGGTCCTTCGGGGCATGGAAGTCTCCACTAATTATGCCGAGTTCGGGCATGTGCTGGTCTATGGAATTGACCGGTACATAAGCGGCATGTGGGATGCGGAGAAATTGGCCCGGCTGGTTGAAACGGAAGGGGGCATTATGTATGTTGCCCATCCGTTCCGGGAGGTCTATTCTTGTGGAGACGAAGGGCTGGTCCCCAGCCTCACAATAGAAGAGGCCTGCCGGATGCCGATCTTCCAATTGGCGCAGGGCATGGAGGTATGCAACGGCGCCACTCACCAACGGGCCAATGAATACGCCCGGGAGGTATGCGTCACCCTGGGTATGAACGGGACAGGAGGCAGCGACGCCCACTCGACAGTTGGAGTCGGTAGCTGCGCCACTCT
>JAUYDP010000437.1 GCA_030691805.1 Dehalococcoidia bacterium
AGCTTGGCAAGATTGATGAAGCGTGCCGCATTGTGCGGCAGTCGATCGTGCCCGCGCTGAAAGAACAACAGGGATTCCGGGGCCAATTCCTCCTGACCCAGCCGGAGACTGGAAAGGCCCTCTCTATCAATCTGTGGGAAACTGAGATAGACCTCAAGGCATTTGAGAGCAGCGCCACCTATCGAGAATCGCTTGCCAGGCTCACGGGCGCCTTAGCCGGGCCGCCCGCGGGCGAAGTGTACGAGGTGAACGTCCAGCCTTGAGGCCACGACAAGCGGTGGATTGCTTAACACGTTTCTGAGCTCAATGTCACCAAGGAAGAAGCCACAGCGACCTATCCCGATATCATGGGAAGCTTGAGCGATGATGGAGTGGTCTCCGAGAAATCGATAAAAGATGAGATCGGCCAGGCTGTTGAGAGGGCGGGTGACAATCCCAACACTACTATGGCCGACGTCTTCGACTTTAGCTTCTTGAACAAGGCTAGGGAGGGAATCCAGTAAGCGCTGAGAGAACTTATCTCTGCCTGATTGTCTCTATGCTGCGGCTCATTCCGGCTGTGCGCTAGGTTTTTGCGCAAGGCTGTGACGCGCACCCACTCATTCCGTAACAAAGCCAATGAAGGCCTGGCCTACAGCGGATAAAGAGGCGTTCTCGTAGGCCATATACAGCGTACGCTTGAACCTTAGCCCGTCGATCTCAACTCTGACCACCCTGGGGTGCGGGCGGCTGTCGAGGGCGAGGTTTGAGACGAAGCCAAGGCCCGCGCCAGCCTCTATGGCCGCGAGCTGAGTCTGGCTGGTACCGGCGATCATGGCGACCTGATGTTCAGGGAGCGCCAGGCCGTGCTGGGCCAGCAGGCGCTTGAGGCTTTCGAGGGTGCCTGACCCCCCCTCCCGTTCCACGAAGGGCTGTCCGGCCAGGGCGTCAAGCGGAATCGTCCCCTTCCCGGCCAGGGGATGGCCGGCAGGCACCACCAGGATAATCTCGTCTTCCGCAAAGGGGACCAGCCGCAGCTTTGGATGGGCCAAAGCCGCGCCAAGGAACCCTATGTCCGCCCGGCGGGCCAGCAGCTCGTCCACGACGCCGGCAGAATCGGTTATGATCAAGCTGGGACGCACCCCAGGGTAACGGGCGGTAAACCGGGCCAGCAGATCGGGCGCCAGGAACTCGCCGGGAATGGTGCTCGCGGCTATATTGATGGGTCCTGCAAGCTGTTTGCTCCCGACTTTTATTGTCTGGATCGTGCTCTCCAAGTCGTCGAGAACCCTCTCGGCGCACGATAAGAATTCACGCCCGGCACGGGTTAGAGTCACCGGGCGTTGCTCGCGGCCAATTAGATCGAACCCCAACTCCCGCTCCATCTGCCTCACCTGGCGGCTCACTCCCGCCTGAGTGAAGCCAAGAGCCTGGGCGGCTAGCGAGAAACTGCTATGGCGCGCCACCTGCATGAAAGTCCTCAGTTGGTTTATGTCCAAGGCTGCCTCTTATGACACAATATCATATCATTTGCCTACAGTATACTACAGTGGTATTCTGTCGTCACTTCTCGCTTGAGGGACGTCGGGGACCCTTATGGTCATCAAAGATTTAATGTGCCGTGCCAGCGACGCCAACCAGTTGGGTTGGCTGGCACTATATTTATTTGATGACCTTCAGGGTCAGTAGCCAACAGCGAAGATTGGGGAGGAAAGAAAATAGTAATGAGCGACTATCGGCAGATGTGGGCTGACCTTGGTCTCGACCTGGAGAAGCATGACCTTCTCCTCGGTGCATTGCCCGCGATCTACGAGAACATCTATCTGTCCCAGGAGAACCGGCCTGAGGGGATGGGCTACTTCGACTTCGTCATTTCAGAGATACATGGCCTGCGTGTGAAGGAGCTGATGGACCATAAGGCCAAAGGAGGCAAGGTCATAGGGACTTACTGTGTCTTCGTACCTGAGGATGTCGTCCTGGCGGCTGGGGGCGTTCCGGTTGGCCTTTGCGCCGGCGCGCAATTCTCCATTCCCGACGCGGAAGGAGTCTTGCCCAACAACACTTGCGCACTGATCAAGTCATCCTTCGGTTTCAAGGTGGGCCGGACCTGTCCGTACGTTCAGGCGTCGGACCTGGTTGTGGGGGAAACCACCTGTGATGGAAAGAAGAAGATGTACGAGCTCCTAGCTGAACATCATCCCACGTATGTAATGGAGGTGCCACAAAAGAAGACAGCCAGCGCTCGCGCTCTATTTTTTGATGAGATATTGCATTTTAGGGACCGGGTAGAGGCTGAGACCGGGGTCCGCATAACGCCAGATTCCCTTACCGCTGCAACGTCATTGGTAGACAGCAAGAAGACCGCCTTGCAGCGTTTCAACGCCGCCCGGAAGGTTGCTTCCCTCCCCATCAGTGGCCTGGATGCACTTCTCGTTAACCAGGTATCGTTTTATGATGACGTAGTGCGGTTCACAGATAAGGTGAATGCGCTTTCCGACGAGCTGGAATCCCGAATCAAGCACGGACAGAGCGTTTTCTCAGACGGTGCCCCGCGTCTGTTGGTAGCCGGCAGCCCGATGGCGATTCCTAACTGGAAGGTGCACCGCGTGCTGGAAGACAGCGGAGCAGCCGTCGTGGCAGAAGAATCGTGCATTGGATTCCGTTACTACAACTACCTCACGGGCGAGAGCGATGGGACGATGGAAGGCCAATTGCGCGCCATTGCCGATAGACTTCTCGAGAATCACTGCGCTTGCTTCACGCCGAACGAGGAACGGGTCCAGGATATTCTAAACCTGGCCAACGAGTACTCCGTTGATGGAGTAGTCCAGTATAGCCTCTCCTTCTGCCAGCCCTATGCCAACGAGGCAGTAAAGGTTGGTAGAGCCCTAACCGCCGCCAAGATACCAGTCCTGAACATCGAGACGGACTATAACGACGGCGACATGGGACAGATGAAAGCACGTGTGGACGCGTTCCTGGAGATGATCAAGGACCGCTAGTATCCGATCAGGGGGCCCTGGTTCACCGCAGAGGCGCAGAGGGCGCTGAGAGCTACGGGGTTATACTTTATGGTGCTTGATATTGCTTTATTGCCTGAGGATAAGCAAGCTTCGGCATTGAAGGCGATGAAGCACAACCAAGCACCGTAAAGCACTATCAGGCGCAAGGACCTCCTCCGCGGTCTCTGCGATCTCGGCGGTTAAACCAGGAGCATCCCAGATCTAGCACTAGGGAGCTGGTACCCGGCGACAATCATAAAGATACAGGCGAAAGCGATTCTCTCCTGGAGTCCAGCAGTTCCATAAGAGCAGCGATGCGGGTCCGAAGCTGCTCGGTGTCCGACTCCGAGTAATCGGTGACCACCTGGAGTGTGGGGATGCCATGCCGTTCCTGCAGATGCCGCCTTAGAGAGTAGGACTCGATATTGTAGCTGTGGCACCCCTGCCAGGTCAGGTCCACCACGCCATCCACTTTGTGTTGGACTACCAGGCGGTCGATGAGGTCGAAGCGGGCCCGGTTAGGGGTCCGCACAGCACAGCCGATGGAAAGGTGCCTCTCTGCCAGGGCCACCAGCGGTTCCTTCTCTTCGTCAACGAGAATGCTGGCGGTCTTGATGCCGTTACAGGACTCCTGCCCGACAATGATCCCCCCGCACTCCTCCACTAGGCGAAGCACCTTGTCAGAACCGTTACCTGTAGGACATCCGGTGATGAGGATCCGAGGTTGCGCCTCCGTATTGGCATAGAGGCCCAACTCCACCCGCTCCTCTAAATGGGAAATAAGGTTTTCCAGGGCAGTCGCGTAGGCCTGGTGGTCCACGGGGCTCACCTGGCCGAGGAGCGCGGTATGCATACTCACGCCGGATAGGGGGACCTTGTCCTCGTGGTAGAAGGAGTAAAGGCGCTGTAGCAGCCGCCGCTCGCGGTTCATCGTGCGGATGGTGTCTCTCAAGGCTTCTTCCGTCACCTTCACGCCCATCCGCTCCTCCAGCCAGGCCTGGCAGCGGCGAAGCTCCGATACCCACCATTCCAGGGCGTAGGTCCCATCAGTACGTTGAGGCAACTCGAGAAGAATAATCGGCTTCCACTCCCCCAGGAGCTCAAACATCTTCTTCTTACCCTCGCAAGTGGTCTCGGCGATGATGAAGTCGGAGGCCTTGAAATAAGGGCAGCTTCCGGTGATGGCAGCCCCGTAGCTGGACTTGATCAGGGGACAGAGACTGGTGGGCAGGACTCGCTCTGCGGCGCCGATGGGCTCAAGCCGGGTGCTGCAGAGCCCAATCGGGATGGCGCCAGCAGCCATGACGAGCTCATGGGGGGCAAAAGCGCAGTATAGGCCTGCAATGGTTTTGCCAGCCTCTTTTGCTTTCGCCAAAGCAGCCAGGTTCTCCTCGCTGTATTTGCCAAAGTTGTCCATCTCACGGTCCCCCTTTCTTTGACGCGTGCAACCTTAAACGCCCCATAGCCTCTGGCCCCGGCAGGGAGACGATGAAAGACGCTATCCTGTCGCAGAGCAAGGCGCGGGATGATGATAACGCCCTGTCATACTGATGGCAAATAGTATGCCAATTCGTCATATATGTGCGGCATGGCCATTCCCACAATTTGATAGAGCTACCCCCCATCCGATTTTTAATGGGCCAGATTAGGCCGGCCGGCCGCAGGTTGTAGGATCGACAGGTGTTCGGACAACATTACTACAGAAGCCATGGGAGCCATTGGGAATCCCAGCATTGGTGTTGCAGGGCTATGCACTGGAAGCCGTGGCAAGCTATGCGGACTTGGGGCGAGGGACGTAGCGTTGTCGGGGGGAGAGGTTCTTAGGGCCAATGTTACGAGAAATCCTTACCAGTTATTTTGTGACGATTCCTAAAAGGCGGCGAACCAGACCCCGGCCAGCGCCCCTACACCGAAGACAAAGGCGCCCAGGAGAGCGGCGGCCCTGTAGCTAGCGGTTCCGGCGCCAACGATGACCAGACAAGGGACGCTGACCGCAGGCAGGGTGATCAGCAGCGCCGCCGCCGGGCCGGCCAGCCCCTCCCGGAGCAGGCTCAGAGCTATCGGTATCTCGGTCCAGGTGGGCACCATGAGGAGGGTGCCGAAGGCAGCGGCTGCTATTATTCCCGGCACGCCGTTTGTAGGAGACGGCAGGGCCATAACCATCGCCGAAGCGACCACGGACCCCACGAACAGGACCGGCACCACTACCCGGCCCAACCTCCAGGCCATGCCCAGCCATGCGGCGATGAGAGCTCCCGGGGAATCCACAGCCTTGCCCTCAAGGAAAACCTCGAACCGGAACCACCGGCTGAAGCCGTCTAAGACTCTGGAAGATAGCTCCACCGCCTTATTAGGAGCACTACTGGCCGTCGTCTTCCCGACCCATCCCGCTGCTATTACTGATACCAGGTAGGTCACCAGGACCCCCACTGCCAGCCCGCCGATGATCCTAAGCAGGGCGAAATCCAGGGGCAGCAGGGAGGCGGCCAGGATGAGAGATGTGATGTTCAGCATGGGCGATGAGACGACGAAGGCCAGGGTCGACCCCAAGGAAGCGCCTCTCCGGAAGAGAGAGGCCCCGACAGGGGCAGCACAGCAGGAACAGAAGGGATGCCCCAGGGCCAGGAGGGAACCGGCCAGATGGGACTTGAACCCCCTTCCTCCTATCCATCTTTTTAGAAAACTAGCCACCAGCGTAAGGAAGAGGGCCCCGATGAGTATGCCCAGGATGGTGGCATGCCATACCAGGGCCATGTAGTTGATGCCCTCCCCCAGGGGGCGCAGCCAACCGCTAAAAAGCTCCATGGGTATGGCCTGGCCCACCCCCGTCTTTCCGGCGGCGACTATCCTCGAGGCCGGCACCCCTCTATAGATGAAAAGGTCTACTATCAGGAGCCCCAGCAGCGCGACCCCCAGGAGCCGGACCAGCCGGCTGAGGTCGCCCCCCCTGGATCTCAGGTCTTCTCCCAGGCCGCGCAGGCCCCGGTAGCTCATCCAGGCGCCCAGGCCGCCTATGGCGAGGAGGGGAAGATGGCGAGGGTCGAAGTAGAGGACGGGCGAAGGCCCCCCTAGCTTGAGGTAGTCGGACATGGGGAAGAAGAAGGCCCGTCTCATCTCGACAACCGTCAAGAGCAAGAGGCCGACCGAGGCCAGGAAGCCGGCCGAGGCCAGGCCGTGGCCGCGAAACGAGACCGCCGTGGCAACGCGTGCTGAAGTCTGCATGGATTCACGTACCTCTGTGTCTGTAATAGGTAGCGCCAGCATATCATTCCAGCATAATGCCTGCAAGCTTTATGCCAAAATGTCATAAAGCGTCAGGACTACCTTTTCTTGAAGAACCATCAGTCGGCAGTACGAGTTGCCACCGCGGAAATGTGACGCCTACCCGTCCCGTGACATGAGCGGCCCATGGACCGCCCCCTGCAAATCGCTCAAACAGAGATGGTCTTTAGATAACCCGCCGCTGTCCGCCGGCGATGGGGGGAAAGACACCCAGACTATCGCTGTCCTCTAATTGGTACTCAGCGTCCTGGATGATCCCGTTTACGAAGACTTGCTTCGTCTCCCCTTCGGGGATGCCAAGCTCCTGGAGAAGATCCCTTATCTTGGTTCCTGTCGCCAACTTCACAGTGAACGACTGGCCGTGGGGAATCTCCGGGCGGTACTTACGCAGGGTGGCATAAAGCCTGACCTGGACGTTTATCAACGGGACTCATTCCTTCTTATCGAAGTACCAGCTATAAAGAAGGCCCATATCCTCTGGGAACACACCCAGGCGTACTCCATCGCCCACGGGCCGGCCTAAGGCCGACAACTCGCCGTTTAAGAAGATGTTGCTGACCTCCTCCGGCCCAATGCCCAGCCGTGCCAGCACCGTCTCGATGGTATCTCCCTGGTGCCTTTCTACATAGACCACGGAATCGGCGCTCACCTTCCGTATCGAGGCAAGTTGCCTTAATTTCCCGTAGAGCCGCACCTCGATGGCCAAGGCCCGGACCTATCAGCAATAAAGAAGGGACATATCCCCTGG
>JAUYDP010000084.1 GCA_030691805.1 Dehalococcoidia bacterium
TCGGCCACAGCACAGGCTATACGCGAGATAGAACCATCTCCCGAGAACCAGGAGGAGCTTCTAGGCCTCATCCGCCTGATCGAATATTCCCAGGGATTTACCCTGGCCTTCGCCCGCTGCAACCAGGTCCCGCTGCGGCAGGAGATGGCCTGCCGCCTCGCGGATGCTCTGGCCTCCATTGGGATAAAGACGGCCGAGGTTGAGTTGGCTGGACCAGTGGAGAACCTGCGGGAGGCGATAGTCGCCCATATGCTCTCCCACCCCTCTGAGGTTCGCCTGGCGGTCATGGTCTACGGCTTCGAGCATTCGATCCCTTCGGGGGAGGCCCTGCTATCGGCCGTGGGCCAGATGAACATGGCCCGGGAGCTCTACCGCCGGGACATACCCCACCCCCTGGTCCTCTGGCTTCCCGAGTACGCCCTATCCGCCGTCGCCCGGGCGGCCCCTGAGTTCTGGCACTGGCGCAGCGGGGTCTTCCAGTTTACCACGCCCCCCGCCAGCGTGGAGGAGTTGGCCGCGCGCAATCTCTACGATGGGGATACCGCTAATCTGACCTTGAAGCGCAAGCAGGAGCGCATCTATGTTCTAGAGCGCCTTCTCGAGGACTACGAGGACCTGGCGGGACAGGGCCCTCAGAACCGTAAGCGTCGGGCCGAGATCCTCTACCGCCTGGGACAGGTGCACTATGGTCTCGGCCACTACCAGGACGCGCGCCGCCTTTGCCACGAGAGCCTGGAGATGAGCAAGGAGCTTGGGGACCGGGCCGGTATAGCCATGTCTTTCCACCAGCTAGGCGTGCTGGCCCACGACCAGGGGGACCTGGCCGAGGCCCGCCGTCTGTATCAGGAGAACCTGGGGATAGCGAAGGAGCTGGGGGACCGGGGGGGGGTCGCCGTCAGCCTGAACAACCTGGGCAACCTGGCCCAGGAACAGGGGGGCCTAGCTGAGGCCCGCCGACTCTACCAGGAGAGCCTGGAGATTAAGAAGGAACTGGGGAACCGGGTGGGGTTGGCTGCTACCCTCCACAGCTTGGGCGTGCTGGCCCAGGCCCAGGGGGACTACGCCGAGGCCAGACGGCTCTATCAGGAGAGCCTGGAGATAGAGACCGAGTTGGGGAACCGGGCGGGCTTGGCCTATACCGTCCACGCACTGGGCGTACTGGCCCAGGATCAGGGGGACTTGGCCGAGGCCCGCCGACTCTATCAGGAGAGCCTGGGGATAAAGAAGGAACTGGGAAACCGGGCAGGTATCGCCATCTCCCTGCACCAATTGGGCCTGCTGGCCCAGGACCAGGGGGACCTAGCCGAGGCCCGCCGTCTCTACCAGGAGAGCCTGGTGATAAACAAGGAGCTGGGAAACCGGGCAGGTATCGCCATCTCCTTGCACCAGCTAGGCGTGCTGGCCCGGGGCCAGGGGGACCTGGCCGAGGCCCGCCGCCTCTATCAGGAGAGCCTGGAGATAGCGAAGGAGTTGGGAGACCGGGCCGGAATCGCCCGCTCCCTCCACAACCTGGGCGTGCTGGCCCAGGACCAGGGGGACGTGGCCGAGGCGCGCCGTCTTTATCAGGAGAGCCTCGCTCTTTATGAGAGGATGGGGCTGCTGGGTGGCCTGGAGGCCACTATAGCGGCGGCCTCCTTGAAAAGGGTGGAGGAGCTGCTTTCTGAAAAGGAGCGCACGGTGAGGACGAATCTCCATGGCTAGGGTCCTGGATAGGGTCAACTGGCCCTCTGATCTTAAGGCGCTGACCCCTGGGCAAAGGGAGAGGCTGGCGGCCGAGATACGTGACGAGCTGGTCTCTACCGTGACTGAAACGGGAGGCCATTTGGCCTCCAACCTGGGGGCGGTGGAGCTGACCATCGCCCTTCATAGCGTATTCGATAGCCCGCGCGACAAGCTGGTGTGGGACGTGGGCCATCAGGCATATGTGCACAAGCTGCTCACCGGCCGCCGGGCGTCTTTCTCTACCCTTCGCCAGTTTGGTGGCCTGTCCGGTTTCCCCGATCCTGATGAGAGTTGTCACGATGCTTTCGTGGCCGGCCACGCTGGTAATTCGGTATCCGCCGCCCTGGGCATGGCCGCCGCCAGAGACCTCGCTGGCGATAATTATCACGTTATTGCTATTATCGGCGACGGGGCAATGACCGCCGGCATGGCCCTGGAGGCCCTCAACCACGCCGGCCACATGGGCACGCGCCTGGTCGTGGTACTGAACGATAACCAGATGTCCATTTCACCCAACGTTGGCGCCATGTCTCGCTCACTCAACCGCCTGCGCCTAAACCGGCACTACCACCGAGCCAAGGAGGATGCCGAGCATCTCCTGGAGAAAGTGCCTCTAGGCACACAGGTGCTGGAAGCGGGCAAGAGATTCAAAAAGGGGTTTAAGGGGCTGGTGATTCCTACTATGCTCTGGGAAGAGCTTGGCTTTACCTATATGGGGCCTTTTGACGGCCATAATATAGAGGAGTTGCGGCAGGCGTTTATCCAGGCCAGGGAGTACCGGGCCAAGCCCACGTTCATTCACGTCTACACCCAAAAGGGAAAGGGATACGGCCCGGCGGAGGACGATGCTGTAGGCTTCCACGGAGTCTCTCCTAACCATGTTGAGAAGGACCCGGCCCCATCGTACACCCGCGTCTTTGGCGAAACTGTGCTGCGCCTGGCCCGTGAAGACAAGAGGATAATAGCCATTACTGCGGCTATGCAGGAAGGAACGGGCCTCAATCCGATGGCCAAGGAGATGCCGGGACGTGTCTTTGACGTGGGCATTTGCGAGCAGCACGCCGTTACGTTCGCCGCCGGTCTAGCCCGCCAGGGCTTTATTCCGGTGGTGGCAATATATTCCACTTTTCTTCAAAGGGCTTACGACCAGGTCCTCCACGATGTATGCATCCAGCATCTGCCGGTAGTCCTGGCCATGGACCGGGGGGGGATCGTGGGAGAGGATGGCAAGACCCACCAGGGCGTTTTCGATCTCTCATTCTTGCGTAATATACCTGGGTTAACTATCGCCAGCCCGAAAGACGAGAACGAGCTGCAGCACCTTCTCTTCACCGCAGTGCGAGCGGGAGGCCCGATAGCAATCCGTTATCCAAGAGGAGCGGGGCGCGGTGTCAAGAGAGATGTAAATTTAACCCAGTTGCCTATAGGCTGCGGGGAAATCCTTCGTGAAGGCCGGGATATGTCCATATTAGCCATCGGAGCGTCCGTGTATGAAGCCATGGCGGCAGCGGAATCGCTATCATTAAAAGGTATACAATGTACCGTCGCTAACGCCCGATTCGTTAAGCCGCTAGACAGGGAGCTAGTCCTGGACCTGGCGGGCAGGACAGGATCCATCCTCACGGTCGAGGAGAATGTGTTGGCCGGTGGGTTCGGCAGTGCGGTATTAGAGCTCCTCACAGAGGAAATGGTGATGGGGGTGCGGATTGCCCGCCTGGGCATCCCTGACACCTTTGTAGAACATGGCGCTCCTGGCATCTTACGCGCCCAATACCGGTTGGATGCGGCGGGCATAGCCGAACAAGCCGTACGGTTGTTGGAGATTAGTGAAGCAATATGCAACGCGTAGTGGCGGACCGCTGTGTCCGCCCCCCGCCCCACCCCTGGCGGACAGGGCCGTCCGCCGCTACGGGGAATTTACCGGAAGCGCCATGACCGATCCACCCATCAGCCAGCGCAAGCTAGACCATCTTCGGGTATCCCTGGAGGAGGATGTGCAGGCCAAGGGGATAAACGCCGGTTTTGAGCAGTACTCGTTTGTTCATAATGCCTTGCCGGAGATGGACCTTTGCGGGGTTGATACCTCGGTTGTAGCGTTGGGAAAAACGCTCCGTGCGCCTCTCCTTATTTCCTCCATGACTGGCGGAACAGACCTGGCATGGGCTATCAACCGCAATCTGGCACAGGCTGCCCAATCCCTGGGCGTTGGACTTGCCTTGGGCAGCGAGCGGGCGGCCATCGAACACCCATCGCTAGCTTTTACCTACCGGGTGCGAGACGTGGCTCCCGATATTCTTCTCCTGGCCAATCTGGGCGCCGTCCAGTTAAACAACGGTTTCGACCTGGAGGAATGCCTGAAGGCAGTGAAGAATATGGAGGCAGATGCCCTGGTGCTACACCTTAACCCCTTACAGGAATGCCTCCAGGATGGGGGTAATACTAATTTCAAAGGGCTTCTAGCGAAGATCGCCTCATTGGCCTCCAGGCTACCGGTGCCGGTATTGGTGAAAGAGGTCGGATGGGGGATCTCCCGTTTGGTAGCCCAGAAGCTATTCGAGGCGGGTGTCCAAGGTGTCGAGACTGCGGGGGCCGGTGGTACAAGCTGGAGCGAGGTGGAGAAGCATCTGGCCAAAGGTGAGGATAGGCGGACTATCGCCGAGGACTTCGCTTCTTGGGGTATTCCTACGGCCCAGTCCATTGTTGAATGCCGAAAGGCGTCGCCTGGCGCTTTGGTTATCGGAAGCGGGGGAATCCGCACTGGTATCGAGGCGGCCAAAGCCATCGCCCTGGGCGCGGACCTGGTGGGAGTGGGCCGTCCCCTCCTTCGGCCTGCAACGGTCTCTCCGGTGGCGGTGCAGGACCGTATCCAACGCCTTCTTGACGAACTGGGCATCGCCATGTTCTGCGTAGGAGCCTCCAACCTTGCCCAGTTGCACAAAGCGGAGATCAGGGGCCCCCAGTGAGGCCTGGCGTTAGGCAAGGAAGGACCGTGAACTCCACCAACCTGGTGGATGTCTGCCGGACGGCCCTGGAAGCGGAACTTCGGGCCTGCGTCGGAGAAAACCCCTCTTCCTTTTATGATATGGTCCGCTACCATCTGGGCTGGGTTGACGAAGGAGGAACAACGGTGCTTAAGACAGGAGGCAAGGCGCTTCGGCCTATCCTCTGTCTGCTATCTTGCAGTGCGGTAGGAGGCGACTATCACAAAGCCCTCCCCGCGGCGGCCGCTATTGAGATGATGCATAATTTTTCTTTAATCCACGACGATATCCAGGACCAGAGTCCGCAGCGCCGCCACCGGCCTACCGTCTGGCGGGTCTGGGGTGAAGCCCAGGCCATCACGGCCGGGGACGGCTTGCATGTTATGGCGCACCTGGCACTCCTGCGTCTTGCGGAAAGGGGGAC
>JAUYDP010000247.1 GCA_030691805.1 Dehalococcoidia bacterium
GATACCCACCGAGGCCAGCCGTATCTCCACGACCTCCGATTACTTCACGGGGGATGAGCGCTTCTATGCCCTGGCTTCCACCGGTTTCGGACAGGGGGAGCTTATGGTTACTCCTCTGGAGATGGCCCTGGTGGCCGCCGCTGGCGCGGCCGGAGGCTCCATCCCTCGCCCCCACCTGGTGGCCCAGGTCCGTGACCGGGATGGCCGCGTCCTATGGCAGTATCAGCCCTCGGCCTGGAAGCGCGCCATGGAGCCCGGCACGGCCGCCCAGGTCAAAGAGGCCATGGTCTGGGGTGGGAACGAAGGCTGGGCCAGGGGTGCACGGCCTCCAGGAGTGACTATCGGGGGCAAGACGGGCACTGCGGAACACGGGCAGGACGGCAAGCCTCATAGTTGGTTTATCGGCTTTGCGCCGGCAGAAGAGCCCCGTGTAGCCATATCCCTGGTGAAGGAGATGGCGGGCGCCAGCACCACCGAGGCGGCCCCGGTGGGTAGGGCTATCTTCCAGGCGGCCCTGGCAGCGCGTAAGTAGCTAAGCGGCTGCTGGGCCTGGTAGGGATGGGCGAGCGGCTCAACCATCGTCCCACCGAAATGTCCGGTGGGGAGCAGCAGCGGGTGGCCCGGGCCCTGGTGAACCATCCTTCCCTGCTCCTGGCCGACGACCCCAAGGGAGAAATGGACACGGCCCCCGCACAGCAGATTATGGGCCTCCTGCTCCGCCTCAATCAAGAGATAGGCCAGACCATCATCCTGGTCACCCGCGACCCAGCGGTGGCGCGGCGGCCGCCCGCCGCATCAGCCACTTCAAGGAAGGGAAGGTGGAAAGAGAGGAGAGACCTGGCGCCCTTAGGCAATCGTCCCCCAATGGAGCCATAGCTGCGACAGCCGTAGCCACGGCCGGACGGGGTTTGAGGGTTATTTGGGTGCAGGCCGGCTGGGTCCCTGGACGTAGGGGCGGACGGACAGGAAGGAGTTGGAATGAATCCGCAACTGAGCTAGGTCCCTGGACGTAGGGGCGGACGTCCCTGTCCGCCAGGGGTGGGGCGGGGACACCCCTTCTACGCCGTTAAACCGGTTCGTTTGCTCAAGCTTCACGAAGCCGTGGCATACGGCGCTATCGGTGGCGGCAGCTTGGCGGCCAATGGTCATGAACAAACGGCTGATGTAACGAGAAACGTTTCCCAGCGGATAACGGATGAGACAAACAGATAACGGATGTCGCGTCTTGGAAGCCCACGATGACTTGTGGGGGAAAGACCGCTAGAAGGAGGGACCAAGCCACCCTTCACTTTGTTCCGGGCCGGCTCTTTGTAGCAGCCCGCCGGCGCTCAGAGAGACTTGAGCGTCAAGTAGAGCGTGGACAGCGCCGAACCGTCAAAGCTACCGCGCCAGCCTTCTACTCTACGATGTCACCTATCAAAATGGAGATTCCCTCTCTAAGGGCCTTATACACGGTATCCCGATATGCGGCATTGCTAACCAAGGTCAAATATCCGTGATCTGTTTTATCCGTGATCCGTTGGGAATCTTACCGCGTACTCCCTGTTCCTTCTTCCGAGTTCCTAGTCCCTCTCCGCCATAACCGCAACAAAAAGCTCTTCTCCGCAAGCTGCTCAAGCTTGTGATCGAAGCCCATCTCCCCCAGCTTGGGCAGGAGGTGGATGAAGGGCAGGTCGTTGGTCACCTCCAGCACTTCGTCGTCACCCAGCTTGTCCAGGTGTTTCAGTACCTCCTCCATGGGCTTGGGAGGCGAAAGGGGGGTTACGTCAATCCGTACGGTCTTTACCGCTTTGTCCGTCATGTCAATTCCCTCCAGAGGCGTTCAGGTTCATGGCTCCGCCCTTTGGCTGGTTGGACGTGCTCCCGCTTTTGCGGCGAGCCACCAGGTTTAGCATCTGTCCCAGCAGGATGGCAGCCAATATTAACTCGACCACGCCGGCGATGGCTACTACGTAATACTGGGCAAAGAGGAAGCCAGCTATCATTACCCACAGGGAGATGTTCCAGGCATAGAAGCTAAAGTTGGCGAAAGACTCGTTGAATAACTCCTTAAGCAGCGGTACTTGCTCCAGGCCCACCTTTCCGGCGTAGGTCTCCCACCATACCAGGAAGGGCAAGATATGGTACATGGCGCCAATGATCACGTTAGTAAGAACACCAATCAAGGCCAGGTGCATATGGACGGTGCTCAGGTTGATGGAGAGCAGGGCTACGACGATTCCCAGAAGCGAAACCAGCACCAGGTGGGCATCGCCTGCCAGGAAGAACTTGACGGATATGTCAAGCTTGGGCAGCCGGGACGGCCCGGTGGTAACCGAGCGCCAGATGACGGCGACGAAGAGGACGCACGCCAGAAACACTACTGCGCCCCCGCCTGCGATGAATGGAGTCCCTCCTCGTACGAAACCCCAGGCCAGCCCGATCACTCCCAGGTTTGCGACGAAGAACTGGACCTTGGCAAGGCTCTCCCATGCCAGGGTTTTCAGTTGGAGCATGGGCAGCATAATGTATTGGGCGCCGAATACGGCCATCACCGCCCAGCCGATTAGCAGCAGGTGAGAGACCACTGGGCGGCCCAAGGACGCCAACCCCAGATTATTCAAGGTCAGGATGGTAACTCCCGCCAATAAGTAGACGACGGCGGCCATAAAAAACCGGATGGAGAGCGTTACCTTGGAGGGTATGGTGTTCCGTCCCAAGAGAATGAAGGCTAGAAGGAACGCTCCCAGCGCATATATAGTGGTGAAGAGGCCCAGACCGTTCCTGTTCCCTATCAGAAGGGAACCCAAAATACCAAGTATCCCCAGATTGATAAGCCCGTACTGGAGAAAGGTCAACTTCTCCGCATGCAGGTCTTCGCCCTGGAGCGTCGGGAAAAACTGGTAGAAGGCACCCATTACCGGAAGACTTACCCATCCCAGCACGCCAATATACCAGAAGAGGTTAGCGTCTAGGGCCGGGAGAAGGCTCGTTCCGCTGGCCGCTGCCAGGATGGACAGGGCCAGGGTAAGCACCAGATACGCTAGAGCGGTGAGAAGGTAGACCCTGGTAATACGCACCAGGGTGGTTGGCACTATCGGCATCATGGCGATTTCTCCTAACTGGTCTTGAGCACGGACTCTAGCTCAGAGGCTCTCAGGTAGTTGCCGATCTTGATATCAACCTGGTCAAGCGGTAGCTCTGCAAGCTTGCGCTTGAGAGCCACTCCCAACTGCATACCTATCGGGCAGAAATTGCTGGTCATCTCGAAGGTGAGGGAGACGCGGTTGTCCTCTACCTCCAGGTCTTTGACCATGCCCATCTCCCACACGTTGATGCCGGTATGGGGGTCCACCAACTCCTTCAGCTTGGTAATAACTTCTTCTCGAGTTGCCATAATTACCTCCTGGACTGTTTCAATCGTCCTAAAATAACCTACCATTTTGATAGGTAAACTGCTGGTACTAATGTCCCACCACTGCGGGAACAGTTTTTCCCAACGGATAACGGATGGCGGAACGGATAACGGATGGGATGGATCTCTGCCTATCCGTTGTGAATTAGAAACACTTCGTAACCAAGGTAGTCTAGATTGACAGACGCGTGACGCTTGCCTAGAATGACCTTTGGGGGGGAGTGGCGGAACCGGCAGACGCGCACGGCTTAGGACCGTGTGCCGCAAGGCATGGGGGTTCGAGTCCCCCCTTCCCCACCAAATCGGTAGGGTTTAGGGTACTGGGAATTGTTAGCCCAGGACACTTGCTGCGAGACCTTTCTTTCAATCACCGTATAAATCCGATACGTCTTGCTTCGCCCTGGCCTTAGCCTCCTCTGGCGCCAGGTATCCAAATTCCTTGTAAGACTCGGCCGAGCCGTACTCCCTGGTTTGAATTACCACCGGCATAGGCACGGCGTGGCCGAAGATCAGGGCCTGTTGCTTCGTCTCCAACTTGGCCAGGACCTGGCGCAACTCGGTCTTGCCGGAAACGCCCATGAGGACGCTATCAATGTCCTTATCGTTATCCAGCAGGCAGGTGATCCGGGTGCCTAACTGGGACATCACCTCTTCATCTATGCCGCTGGGACGCTGGTCCACAACGAGGAGGGTCACGTTATATTTGCGCATCTCCCGGGCGATGGCGCCAAAGGCCGTAAGGCCTGCCACCTTGGGGTTCAGGAACTTGTGGGCCTCCTCGATGGTGATGACCAGCTTCGGGGGCTTCTCGGCGTCGCTGGTGGCCGCCTCGACCCGCTGGACCCACCGCTCATGGATGCGCCGGGTGAGAACGTTGGCCACCAGGAGATAGGCCAGCAGGTTGTCGTACTTGCCGAACTCCAGGACGACATGCTTCCCCCTTAGTAGGTACTGCACGACGCAGTCCACGGAGTCCTCCTGGGCCTTGGGCACGACGAA
>JAUYDP010000274.1 GCA_030691805.1 Dehalococcoidia bacterium
TTTATCCAAAGCCCATGGTCCTGGGGCATCGGGCACGAAGACTCGCAGCTCCACTGCGTCTTGGATGTGAGGCCGGCCTTGCCCCTAACGGCGAATTCCCCGTGCCGCCAGTCCCCAGAACACAGGCGGCAAGCATCCTCCGCCGCTCCCTACCGGCACGCCCGGCGGCGCCGGCTGCGGAGGTCTCGTGGCCCTCTCGCCCCGGATGGCGGCATAGACGTCGGCGCGGCCGGCGCCCTGCACGTTGGGCGGGTAACCCAGGTCCATGGCGGCGCTCATCAAAAGCTCCTTGACCTGGGCAGGAGAAAGGCCGGGCCGGGCCTGGATAATCAGCGCAACTGCGCCGGAAGCATGAGGACAGGCCATGCTGGTCCCGCTGGCCTGGGTGAAGAGGTCGGACACCGGGTTGCCCATACGGGTCCCCCGGGCGCGGGCGGATATGATGTTGTGTCCGGGGAAGAGGATATCCGGCTTGGTCCTACCGTCCGCGGTAGGTCCCCTGGAGCTGAAATCGGCTATTTTGTCCCCGATGGTGCTGGCGCCCACCGTGATGACCTGCCGGGCGCACCCCGGAGAGCCGACAGATCCTCCCAAGGGACCCATGTGACCGGAAGCCACACAGACCACCACGCCTCGCTCCACGGCGGCGTCGCAGGTGCGGGATAAAGGATCGGTCCCGTCGCAGGCCCCGTCACTGCCCATGGAGAGATTGATAACCTGTGCCCCCTTCTCCACAGCCCATTCCACGCCAGCCATAGCCCAGCTTGTGGACCCGGAGCCAAAGGCCCCCATTACCTTGGATGCCAGGAGTGTGGCCTCTGGGGCAACCCCCCGGTAACGAGAATCGTTCCCAGCCACGATGCCGGCAATGTGGGTTCCATGTCCGTTGGAATCGCTAAAGCCCTCTCCCGTTGCATCATGGACGGAGATTACCCTGCCGGCCAGGGCCGGATGCTCCGTGTCTACCCCGGTGTCCACGATCGCCACCTTGACGCCTTTGCCGGTGAATCCGGCTTGCCAGGCCTGAGGCGCCCCGATGAGCGGTACGGAATTGTCGAGACAGGTATGAATCGGCCGGTCGCGCCATATTTTTACTACACGGGGGTCCTTAGCCACTTTACGGACGTCTCCGGCCGCTAGGGAGAGGGCAACCATAGGGGTAAGCCGGAAGTGTTGCCGAACGGATTGCTGGAGGAAGGCGCGAACGGACTCTGACGGGCCTGAGAACTCCACGAGAACGGGCACTTCCTCATTCGGAGCCTTTAACTCTAGCTCCACTGCAAGGCGGTGGCTAAGCTTGTCCTTCACTCCGGAGGCGCTGTAGGAGAAGAGACCCTAAAGGTTTCCAAAAAACCTTTAGGGTCTCCCTCCCTCATCTCCAGCTTCATGGCGTGATATTAGCACCAGGCGCCTTGCGGGGTCAAGGCAATCAGGTAAAGTTGCCTTCTACGGTATTTCTGGTAGAATAAGGCTCGTATAGCACTTGTTGATTAAAACCTAGAGCTTGGGGGTAAAGAATGAGCCACGAACAGCAGTTGAGAGTACTAATCGGAAAACCAGGGCTGGACCCGCACGACCGGGGAGCTAAGATCCTGGCAGTAGCGCTAAGGGATGCAGGGATGGAGGTAATCTATACCGGCATCCACCAGACGCCCGAGTCCATCGCTTCGGCAGCCGTACAGGAGGACGTGGATGTAATCCTCCTGAGCATTCTGTCGGGCGCGCACCTGCCTCTTACCAGCCGTATAGTAGAATCACTAAAGGAGAGGGGAGGAGGAGACATACCTATTTTGTGCGGCGGCATCATACCGGATAGGGATATCCCAGTCTTGAAGGACTTGGGAGTGAAGGATGTCTTCGGCCCAATGACCCCTATTCAGCAGTGCATAGATTATCTTAAGAGAAACATTAGCTCTCGCAGCTTGGTTTAATATAGGGGGTTTTATGATCGAGGGTTTCTACAGTCCCAGAGCGGCCCGGAGCAAGTACTGGGACCCGTACAGCCAGACGCTCCCTCGGGAGAAGCTGGATGAGCGCCACCTGCGCCAGATCCAGAAACTCATCACGTTCGCCTACGAGAACGCGGTCTTTTACCGGGAACTCTATGATAAGGCGGGCATTAAGCCGGAAGACATAAGGAGTTGGGACGACTTCTACCGGCGAGTGCCCTTCACGGACAAGCCCGATTTCATGAACGAACAAACAAACAGGCCTCCCTTCGCCGTAGAGGCCCTGCCACGAGAACATGCCCACGTCTCTCTCATGACCAGCGGCACGACGGGCGTTCCCATGCGCATGGTCTACACTCGATATGACGAGGTCGCGGCGGGAGACCTATATCCCACTATTTGGTGGGACGCCGGCATACGGCCGGGAGATAGCTTCTACTTCTGTTTTGCCTTCGGTCCCTGGGCGGGCCTCTGGGCGGCCTTCTGGGGCTGTAAGCGTTTCGGTGGGATCATCTGCTCCGGCTCCGGCTTCAGCACCGAAGAGCGCATCAAGCAGATTATGTCCTTCCGGCCCAGCGTGGTCCTGGGGACTCCGACCTATCTGCTGCATATGGCCGATGTGGCGCAGAAGATGGGGGTGGACCTGCGCCAGTCAGGGGTCAAGCTCCTCTCCGGGGGTGGTGAGCCGGGCTTCAATATCCCGGTGACCCGGCAGGTCCTCATGGAGAAGTGGGGGGCGAAGATCGGAGACATTTACGGCCTGGGCGAGACGGTGACGGCGGCCTGTGAGTGTGGCGCTAACTCTGGAGGGGTCCATCTCCACGAATGGAACTTCCACGGTTACGCCGCCGACCAGGATACGGGTATGCCGGTGCCGGAGGGACAGATAGGAGAGCATATCATCACCTGCTACCGGCGCCTGGGGCAGGTCTTCATAAAGTATCGCACCCACGACCTGGTCCAGATGCAATACCACTTCGATCATGGCTGCGGATGGACCTGGGCTTTCCTGCCGGGCAGCGTTCTGGGACGCACTGACTACATGATCGTAATCAGGGGGATGAATATCTTCCCCACGGCCATCGAGAACCTGCTTGGGCAGGTGGCCGGGGCTTCCCACCACTACGAGATACATATAACCCGGGTTGGAGGAATGGACCGGGTGGCCGTCAAGGTAGAGGCCAAGGAGGACGTGCCTGCAGAATTCCGTGCCGCCGTCGCCAAGGCGGCCACGGACGTATACCGCTCCAACATCTCCCTGGGTATAGACGTAGAGGTCCTGGCTCCTGGAAGCCTGCCACGCTACGAGCTCAAGTCCAAACGCATCTTCGACCACCGGCCGCCTGAAGTACGCCGAAAGCTGGAGAGATAAGCCATGACCAGAGAAGATATGTATAATCGCCTGGACCGCATCAGGCGAGAGTTGAGGGAGATCAGACAGGAAACGGATAGCCCGGCGGTGGATAACTGCCTGCGGGAGATGGGTGTTTACCTGTATAACGCCATGTTCTACCTGGGGGACCCGGATGAGCTGATGCCGGAGGAGGCGTTCTAGGACGCTCCGCCCGTTAGAGGCTTACCAAGCAGTCAGCGTTTCAGGGGGTCAGCCAACAGGCTGGCCTCTTGAGTTTTTGTCACTAGATAAGAAAATCTAGGTAGTTGTACTATTGTACGTCTGTATGGTGCGGTGAGCGCTTTTAGTACAGGCTAGCATCACCCATCTACCAGAACCGAAGGGGGGCCCGAAAGCTTCAGAGAGGAAGGGATTGTTGAAAAACGCCCATTTTCGTTATATAGGATGGCCTTTCCAGGACAGGCAGCGGGTAGAAAGCTCCTTCTTGCCGGTTTTGCGGCAGTCTTGTAGGGGCGGGTTTCAAACCCGCCCCTACTGCTTGAACGTTCCCCGAGAGTGTTGAATAACGCTCGTTTTGTTTGGATAGGAGGGGCTTTCTAGCCCCTCCGGCGGGCCTGGAAAGGCCCTCCTATCCGAGTATTCAACAATCTCTTCCCGTCTCTTGACAATATCCTATCGCATGTGTTAAAAAAGAAGGAACCTTCGTTTTTTAATTTATTTGCAGTTGTTTCCAGAGGCGGAATAGCCAGATGCCCAAAGTAACCGCAGCTCACCTGGAAGGCCGGCGCCAGCAGGTACTGAACGCCGCTTTCGAATGTTTCTCCACCACCGGGTTTCACCAGACTACCATGCAGGACATTTGCAAGAAGGCCCAGTTGAGCCCTGGGGCTGTCTACCGCTACTTCTCCAGCAAAGAGGCGATCATCGAGGCTATGGTGGAACAGAGCCGCGAGCAGAGCACCGCCCTGATCGAGGAGGCCAAGGGGCAGGGCAGCACATTGCAGGTGCTCACCAACCTGGCAGACGCCTTCTTCGGCCTGCTGGACCAGCCGGTAGCCCAGGCCACTATCCGGCTTCATATGGAGCTCTGGGCCGAGGCCCTGCATAATACGCAGGTCATGGACCTCCTGCGGACTGACTTCAAAAGCATCCACCGGACGATTGCGGACATCGTCCGGCGAGGGCAGGACCGGGGGGACGTCAATCCGGCGTTGGACCCGGACGCGGTGGCTCGCGTCCTCATGTCCTTCTTCGACGGGCTTCTCATTCAGAAAGCCATGGACCCGGAAGTGGACGTCTGGAAGTATGTAATGGTAGTGAAGGCGATGGGAGCCGGACTACTCTGGCAGTACCAGGCCGTCGAAGGGGAAAACTCAGGCGCAGCCCTGGCGCGATAAGAAACAACAATACCAACATCGGGGGGCATTGACTATGGGAAATCGAAGGGGATGGTACATCGGAGGAGTCTTATTAGCCGCGGTGGTGGCCACCGTGGCCTATGCCAGTCGCCAGCAGCTTCCGGCCGGCAGCCAATCCCTGCGACAGGAACCCGCCAGGGCCGTGACTGCCGTGTCAGCAGCGCCGGTCCAGCGGGGGAACATCTTCCAGACGCTTTACTACACTGGGGACGTCAGGGCTAAAGCCCAGGTGGCCGTGGTGCCCAAGGTTGCCGGGCGAATAGAGAAGCTGCTGGTGGACGTTGGGGACAAGGTGGTGGCGGGCCAGCCACTGGCGATGCTTGAACATGATATCCTTGACGCGCAAGCTGAGCAAGCCCAAGCCGGGCTATCCCTGGCTAAGGCGAGACTTGCGAGCCTTCTGGCAGGATCAAGGGCAGAGACCATCGCCCAGGCCGAGGCCAACCTGCGGCTGGCCGAGGCCAGGCTGGCGGCGCTCAACGCTGGACCGATCAAAGCCCAGGTCGAGGCAGCCGAGGCTGGAATAAGGGCCGCCAAAAACCAGCTTTATGCTGTGCAAGCCCAGGCTGACGCTTACCTGGGCATGAGGGGCAGCGGCTACACCCCGGACCTCAAAGAGGCGCAGGCTGGGGCGGCCTACGAGCAGATTAAGCAGGCCGAGGCCCAACTGGCGGTCCTGACCGCCCCGCCTACCAAAGAACAGCTTGACCAGGCGGAGGCGGCGGTGGATGCTGCCAGGCAGCAACTGCTTCTGGCCCAGAACCCATATACCGATAACGACCTGGAGGCGGCCAGGGCCGGCGTGGCCCAGGCCGAGGCAGGCCTGAAGCTGGCAACTATTCAGCAGAAGAACGCGGTGGTAGACTCCCCCGCCTCCGGTATCATCTCGGAGCGGATGGTATCAAGTGGAGACATGGCCTCGCCGGCCGCTCCCATGATAGTCATTATGGGGGAGGCGACCGAGGTCCAGATAGGTGTAGAGGAGGCCATGGTCTCCCAGGTGACCCCCGGTAAGGCCGTGACCGTTACCGTGGCGGCCTATCCGGGGGTTGCCATGGCGGGGAAGGTTGCCTCGATCGCTCCTTCGTTAGACCCCCGGACCAGGACCTCCTTGGTGAAGATCGAGGTCCAGGACAGCCAGTCTCGCCTCAAGCCTGGGATGTTTGCTCAGGCCAGTATCGTGATCGCCAGCCGTGACGGTGTTCTCCTGGCGCCCAAGAAGGCCGTGGTAGAGCGAAACCAGCGCCAGGTAGTGTTCGTGGCTTCCGAAGGCGCCGCGGTTATGAGAGAGGTCCAAACCGGCCTGACCGATGGTAAGAGCATCGAGATCGTCAGCGGCCTGAAGAACGGGGAATTGGTTATCCTCAGCGGCCTGGCCGATCTAGCGGACGGAGACCCGGTGAAGCCCGAGGTAGCCCGCCCATGAAGCTAACCGAAATCTCCATCAAGCGGCCCCTTTTCATTCTGATGGTCGTAGTGGGGCTGCTCCTGATGGGAATCATCTCCTATTCTCGCCTGGGGGCGGAACAGTACCCGGCCGTCAACATCCCGTTTGTTTCAGTGGTGACGATATATCCCGGGGCCGACCCGGACGAGGTGGAAAGGAAGGTCTCCAAATACCTGGAGGATGCCCTGGCCGGCACCTCCGGCCTGAAAAACCTCGGCTCTACGTCTATGGAAAATCTCTCCATCGTGACGCTGGAGTTCCAGGAAGGGGTTAACGGAGATGCGGCGGCCATAGATGTGGAAAGGAAGGTGGCGGCAGCCCGGTCCTCACTTCCACTTGATGCCAAACCGCCAAGCGTAATAAAGGCGGAGTACGGGACTCTGCCCATCATGGAATTGGCGCTGGTGGGGTCCCGCAGTTCGGAACAACTCTTCCGCCTAGCTTCAGAACAGGTGAAACCCCGATTAGAGACAGTGAAGGGGGTAGCTTCGGTCCAGGTGGTAGGAGGAAGAGAGCGGGAGATAAAGGTCAGGGTAGACCAGGACCGGCTCCGGGCCTATGGCCTTTCGATGCAACAGGTGCAAGGGTCCCTGGGACAGGGTAATCTCAGCCTTCCTGCCGGCACGGTAGAGGAAGGGACCGTCCGCTATCGTGTCCGGTATGATGCTCTAAGCCAGTCCGTAGAGGAACTGGCTGACCTGGTCTTGCAATCCACGCCAAGGGGGGTTATCCGCCTTAGAGACGTAGCGCAGGTGGAGGACGGGCTGAAAGACCAGTCCTTCATAAGCCGTTTCAACGGCATTGATAGTGTTGGCCTGCTCGTCACCAAGCAGGCCAACGCCAATACCATGCAGGTGGCCTCGGACCTGCGCATCGCGGTGGCATCTGTGGAACAGACCCTGCCTCCGAAGGTCCAATTGGACATCGCCGGCGATAGCTCCCTGTTCGTAAGGAGGGACCTGGACGATATCCAGACCACCCTTATGCTGGGGGTTGTCCTGACTGGCGTGGTGCTGTTGTTATTCCTGCACACGATACGCAGCACTATAATCGTTCTCTTATCCATCCCCACTTCGTTGATTTCCACCTTTATCGTCATGTCCCTCATGGGCTTTACCCTGAACATGATGTCCATGCTGGCCCTGGCGCTGACCATAGGCATCCTGGTAGACGACTCCATCGTGGTGTTGGAGAACATCTTCAGGCACTTGAAGCTGGGGGAAACGGCGTGGACGGCGGCCATCAAGGGGCGCAGCGAGATCGGGCTGGCCGCCATTGCCATTACGCTGGTGGATGTGGTGGTCTTTGTCCCCGTGGCCTTTATGTCCGGAGTTGTCGGCCAGTTCTTCCGCCAGTTCGGCCTGACCATAGCTGCCGCCACCCTGTTCTCGCTATTCATCTCCTTCACTCTAACGCCCATGCTGGCGTCACGATGGCTACGGTCCGTAGAGGATGGCCGTTCGCTCTGGGCGCGGTTCAGCCGCTCCTGGGAGGCTGGCTACGAGGCCCTGGCGCGAGGTTACGGTAGCCTACTGGGTTGGGGCCTGCGCCACCGTTTCACGGTTCTGTTCATCAGCATACTAGCCGTTGCCGGCGCCCTTTCTATGGTGCCTCTCAACCTGGTGAAAACAGAGTTCCTGCCGGTGGAGGACCAGTCCAGGTTCAAGCTGATAGTGGAGATGCTCCCAGGCTCAACCCTAACGGCCACAGATACGGCGGTCAGGCAACTGGAGGAGCGCCTTCACCTTGTGCCGGAGATTCAGGACTACTTTACAACCGTTGGGATGTCCGGCAGCGGATTTCTCAGCTCCGGAGAGGCCCGGGCCGCCAGAATTTCGGTGAACCTGGTCCCCAAGGCAGAGCGAGCCAAATCGGCATCGCAATTGGGCCGGGAAACGGAGCGCCTCGGAGAGGTTATTCCGGGGATGAAGCTACGAGCGATGTTGCCCACCACGGGGGGCGATATGGGCCAGCCCTTCCTGGCGCGACTCAGGGGCGCCGACCAGGCGACTCTAAACGGAATCGCAGACAGGGTTACCGCCATCCTGCGGGAGATTCCCGGGACGGTGAATGTGACCAGTAGCTCCTACGGTGGGTCCCCGGAGGTGCGGGTCAGGGGTGACCAGGCGCGGCTGGCAGACCTGGGCCTTAACTCCGCCGTGGCTGCCACCACCCTGCGGAGCAACTTCGAGGGGGTAGTAGTGGGGCAGCTTCAGCCCTCCGGGGAGCAGCGTGTGGATATCCGGCTCCTGGGGCAAGAGAAGGGGGCGTGGAGCCCGGACAAGGTCTCCGACCTG
>JAUYDP010000316.1 GCA_030691805.1 Dehalococcoidia bacterium
TGCTTGAGGTCAGGTAGATCGGACCGTACCGCTTCCACTCGCTCTTTAAGGTCCGGGCTGGTAACCAGTATCTTGGCCCCGCTGTCCCGCATCCTATCCCGGATCGCTTCCGGGCCAAAGGCGGAGAAGAGCGGGCCTACCACGGCGCCGACTTTTAATGCGCCGAAGACCGCGACATAGAGCTCTGGGATTCGCCCCAGGAATATAAAGACCCGGTCGCCCTTTTCAACCCCAATACCCCGAAGCACGTTGGCAAAGCGGTTGGTCAGGAACTTCAGGTCCAGGAAGGTATATTTCTCGGTCGCGCCGTCTTTGCCCAGCCAGTATAGGGCCACCTTGTTCTTGCGCCAGGTAAGGCAATGGCGGTCTATAGCCTCGAAGGCCATGTTCAGGCCGCCCCGTGGCAACCAGCTAAGGCTGCCGCGCATGGACTCCCATTCGAACTCCCGGCGGGCCGCCTCGTAGTCCTTCAGGTTTGGCTTGACCAGCATGTCTTCCCACCGCGGCTTGCCAATGGGCTTATAATTCAACTTCCCACGTCCTCCGAAATGGGTAGCCCGTAAAAAGCCTCCAGTGTTACAAAAGGCTGACGATGAACGCTCGTCAGCCTTCTATTGCCTTCGATAGCGCTCCACTGGCGCCCCAGTGACAGTACAGGACCTGTTCGACCCTGTCCCAGCCGGGAGGAGCGGGTCCTCACCCCGGCTTCGGCGAAAACCCCTTTTCCGGCCCGTCCTGGCCACCCGGCTCAGGGCCGGTACTCATGATTTCCGCGCCTCTATCAAGACTCTGGATTAATGAAAGTTTATCATATGGGTTCACGCCAAGTCAATTTCATCCCGTAGACCGAAGGGGGTAGCAGTAGCCAATCTGTTGGGTTGATGACCAGATTATGATGTTAGTGCCCCCTCGCGGCGCCCTGCGCCCTAACCCTAGTACAGTGATCGAGGAGTTGCGGCGCTTTCGGCGGGGCATTACCCTGGACGGCCTGTCGCTACGCGAGTTGATAGAAGAGGGCCGTCTATAGCGGCTTTTGTGCTCGATGCTTCCGTCACATTGGCCTGGTGTTTTGAGAACGAAGCGACTCCATACACGGAGGCCGTCCTTGAGCGCCTCGGGGACACAGAAGCGTTGGTACCTGCCATCTGGCCGCTTGAGGTGGCCAATGTCTTGCTCGCAGGCGAACGGCGAAAGCGGCTCACCGAGGCCGATACCGCACATTTCGTGGAGCTTCTTGCGACGCTGCCAATTACGGTGGAAGAAGAAGGTCTCACCGAGGCACTGGGCCCCGTGCTGGCTCTCGCCCGCGAGCAAGGGCTATCAGCCAATGATGCGTCCTACCTGGAGCTCGCCGCGCGGCGGGGGCTGCCCCTGGCAACCCAGGACGGGCGATTGAGCCTGGCGGCTACTCGCGTGGGCGTCCCGTTGGTCTCATAGACGAGAGGGAGACGTCTTTCTAGCGCAGTTCTCGCTCACTGCCCGATTCCAAGAGAAGAATGTCCTCCGTTGCCGTTGTACATCACTCGCTCGGCCACGATGGGGACATCGCTGTTCAAACGAATGGAGACGGCCCGGTTTGGGACCACCGAGTTCGCGCTAAGGGTAAAACGGGACTTCGGCTTTATCGTGTAGCTGCCGTTGACTGTTCCACCACCTTCCAGCATATAAGTGGCCTCCACCCTTGCTGGCGAGTCGCTGGGATTCAGGACCAACACGAACTCTTGGAACGGGGGCGCTGTGCTACCCTCGGCCAGATACCAGGTAGTGGCCGGACTGGACGCAGCCAGGGAGTTATGGCCGGAGCGTCCGGCGCTGGTGTTCCAGTAGCTGGACCGCTCCGCCACCACCGGCCTGTCGGCGGTCACCTGAGTGCTGAAAGCCGTATTAGCCGGGACAATACTATTTGCATTGATGGTGGCCCGGCTAGAGGGCCTCAGGTCATAGCTGCGGCTGATATTCCTGCCGTCCTCCGTCATAAACGTGATTGTAGCCCGGGCGGGCTGGGGGTTCGGGTTCATGACCAGGATAAAGGTATCGTGCCCGGTAAACCCTTCTGGCAGGTACCATGTTTGGGCAGCATAGGGTGAACCCATGCCTCCGTGTCCGCCCCCCTGCCCGAAGTACATAGCCCGCTCTACCACCACGGGTAGGTCGGCGGCCACCTGGGTGGAGAAGGACACGTTAGGCGCCAGCTCGTTGGCGTAGATGCTGAGCCGAGAGGTGGGGGCCAGGGTATAGGTCCGTTCAATGCGGCTTCCATCCTCTTTCATAAAGGTGACTACGGCCCTGGCCTGTTGGGCATTGGGGTTCATGATCAAGACCCAGGTGTCCGTCCCAGGCCCGGTGTACCCTTCCGCCAGGTACCAGGTCCGGCTGACCCCATTTACCCCGGGGGTATTGTGGCCGTCATGGCCGAAATACATAGACCGCTCTACAAATACGGGCACATCCGAGTCCACTCTGGTGGAGATGGCAGAGTCCAGAACTACCTCGTTGGCGAAGAGGTTGAAACGGGACTGCGGACCGATTCTATACTTTCGCTCCACGGTGCCCCCGTTTTCCTTCATGAAGGTGACGGTCACATTTGCGGGCGACTCGTTGGGGTTCATGATGAGGACCCAGGTATCGAAGGGCTGGCAGGTGCACCCTTCCGCCAGGTACCAGGTGCGGTAGGATAGGCGGGCCTTCCAGGGGTCCCATACCCCCGGGTCCTCGTGGCCGAGGCGCCATCCCCCCACGCCAGCCAGGCCGTACTTGTTGGCCAGCTCCAGCTTGGCGATCATGCTCCTCTGGTCCTCGTACCAGACCTGGTGCTCCTGGCCGTCCTGGGTGTATTTGAGAAAAGGCGACTGGCTGGCCTCGTCGTACTGGGGAGTGGCCCCAAAACGGCTAGCCAGCTCCATGGTTTGGGGGTAACGAAGGGAGCGCGCCGGAGGGCCGGTGGCCGTGTTCCAGTCATAGCCGTACCAGGGCACGCCCAGGAGCAGCTTCTGAGCGGGTATCTGGCTGACGGCATAGGCCACAGTGGCTTCCACCCAGTTTATGGGAGCGGTTGATCCCGGCACGGTGCTGTTGGCTGTCCGGTAGCTGTAAGCCATCAGAAGGATCAAGTCGTTGTGAGGGGCCAGGGCGGCATAGTCGAACGGACCAGCCCAACCGGTGTCCCGGTCCTTATCCTTGGCGGGGATGGCCTGGGTGACCATTTTACCCCTGGGCCGTAGCGCGGCGGCCAGGTCCGCCATGAAGCGGGTCAGATTTGGCCGGTCGTCG
>JAUYDP010000368.1 GCA_030691805.1 Dehalococcoidia bacterium
TCAAGAGGCCACTCGAAGGCTAAAGGCAGAGCGATCTTGTCCGCCGCCGTCTCGCCGAGGGCTCTTTCCTTGACGCGCTTGGGCGGGACCGTGATTAACGCGTCGGCCTCGACGCGGGCGACGCAGGAGAGGACCCATCCCTCGCGGACCTGCTCCTCCGTGAGCCGCCCGTTGTCACGACGGGAAACGCTGCCTTCCTCTATTTTGACCTTGCATCGGCCGCAGCGTCCCTGCGCACCGCAGGGAAGGGCAACTTCAACCCCTGCCAGAGAGGCCGCCTCGTGCAGGAGGGTTCCCACGGGCACCTCGACTGTGACCTGGGCAGGCTTAAAAGTTATCCTACAGGATTTCATGGCTGTAAAGCGGCGCTGGTGCTAAAACATAACGGATTTGAGAGACGTCATTCTGAGCCGGAGCGGGGCCGCATCCCAGGTTGCTGCTGGCGGCACCACAGCGGAGGCGAAGAATCTCACGGCCGCGGGAAGATTCTTCGCTGCGCTCAGAATGACATGTAGCGAAATCCCGGTGGAGCGACATTAGTTGTTGGTCCAGACTTTCTTGATGTACCCAGAGATGTCCACTGCATCCTTTGGGCCAACCATGATGTTCCAGCCGGGTAGCTCATCTTCTAGTTCGCCCATGAGGACAGCCACGTAGCCGGGGATGATGATCTTGCGGTGCTTTATCTTATCCTCGATGCCGCTGCTCTTAACGGTCTTGGCGATCTTCTCCGAATCGAACTTGCCGGCCGCCCATGCGGTGAGGACCGATAGGCCTTCGGAGTCACAGATTAGGATCCAGGACGGCACACCGCTGGCTTCCACCTCGCCCATGACCGAGAAGTAAGTAAGGGAGAAGTTTGTGGTAGTGTAGAGAGGGCTGTTGTCGGTTGGATCGCCCACCGTATAGATGCCTGGCGCCATCTGAAGCGGTTTTTGCGGGTCGGTATAGATATTCTGGCGTAGGGTCAAAAGTGGGTAGACAGTCTCGGGAGAGAAATGGTCCAAGACGACGATGCCGGCGTACTTGGCGATGTGCTGTCCGGCCAGGACCGCTTCTTCCTGTGGAGAGTTAGTGCCCTCCCCAGGGAAGGTGATGACGGGATAGCCCAGAGGCCGGAAGTTCTTCTTCAGGGCGAGGCGTCTGATCTGGACCAGGGCGGCCAGGGAATCGGCAAAGCCTCGGGCGCCGGGGTCTATGACGATGTCCTGGACACCAGCCTTGGTGACGATCTCCACAATCTCCACCAGGCCGTCCAATCCGTCCGTTGAGATGACGGCCAGAGGACATTTGTGTTTTAGGGCTAGCTCGGCCATCTTGGCGGC
This sequence comes from Dehalococcoidia bacterium, assembly GCA_030691805.1. Taxonomy (GTDB): domain Bacteria; phylum Chloroflexota; class Dehalococcoidia; order JAUYDP01; family JAUYDP01; genus JAUYDP01. Next base: position 1,326 of record JAUYDP010000368.1, read on the forward strand.
GTTATCCTTGGTGGCGCCGTAGATCAGCGGGTTGCGCCCGTCGGCCTTCGCGAGAGCGGCCTCCATAGCGCCCGGATCAGTTGAGAGCAGGGCCAGGGGTAAAACAGTTTTGGTGGCCACCGCTGCGACACAGGCGGCGAAGGTGGCCTTGTCTCCGGAGGCGTTCTTGATGGCGAAGCCGTTAAGGGTCAGGTCCTTGCCCACACGCTCAACAGCGTAAGCGCTGACGTCGCTCACGAGCTTGGCAGCGGAGTCGGCGGAGTCGGTATCTTTTATGGTGACCAAAAGGCCCGGCTCGTTGTAAAAGGTCTTCTCATGGCGGAAGAGCACTACTTCGTTGCCAACAGAAAACGCCTTATCGCCAGCACCCACGGTAATCAGGCGAACGGGGGGCTGGGAAGCTGCCTCGAGGGCGGCCTTGGCTGCATCGCTGACGTCGGGGCAGGCGGATAGCTCGATTCCTTTTTGAGAAAGCTTCATAGCAAACGCCAGACAGGTTGGGAAGCCGCACTTCTTGCAGTTGGTCTTGGGTAAAAGCTTATAGATTTCCAGGCCAGTAAGAGCCACGGGACGTCTCCTTTTAGGGCTAGGAGCCCATCAGTTTTTTGATAGTAGACTTTACCATTTCTACCGTTCTGGGGTGCCGCAGCACCACGATATCGGCGCCGGCCGACATAAGGGTAGTAGCTGTCAGTTCTTCCCAGAGGATGCCTCGTTCCTCGAGGCTTCCCCAGGCCTCGGGGACGCCATCAGAGGACTTGGCTTCTTTCTGCCGCCATGCCTCATGCCCAACGGTGCAGAGCATGGGCATAGAGGTCATGCTGTCTCCTCCCAGCGCCGCCAGGCGAAGACGCTCCATTACCGAATAGGTGTATTCTAGGCCGTAGCCCAATGCGCCGGTTGTGGGGTCCATTAGGATGCGGTCAGGCTTAATGCCCAGGTCACACATAAGGATGTTCAACTGCTTCTGCATGTTGATCTCGATGGGCGCTCTTCCTACCGCCACATGTCCGTTAGCCAGACAAGAGGCAACGATGGTCCGGTAATTCTTCTCCTCGCAGACCCCCAGGGCCATCCCCAGTCCGGAGGTGGCGTCGGATACAGCCACCAGTACCTCGTTGTCTTTGTCCGACACCTCGGGGCCATAGAAGATTAAGGGCACGTCTACGGCGTCAAGAAGCTTCTTGGCCGTGGTTTGAGCCTCTGCCGCTCCAGTATTTTGGTTCTCCGGGTGGGCGCTGGCCAGGGTACAAAAGACTATGTCCGCCCCTAGCTCCACGGCCTTCTTGGCCCAGGCGGCCGGGTCGTTGACCACATCACCCCAGGCCCTAACCAGCGGTTCTGACCAGCCGTCGGGCCGACAATCAAGTATCTGGACCGCAACCACCGGGCGGTTAGGGATGGAGCCCTCGAAATGAAGGAATGGCAGTGCGGTCTCTCCACCCACGGTGACCGTCTTGCGGCCCCCGCCTCCCAGGGTGACTTCCCTGATCTTACCCGTCCACTTCTCTGTCGGTATCTCTACGGGCATCTATTGGGCTCCTTTCTGGCGCTTTGAGCCTGTTGGCAATCTCCTTGATGATGTCTGTTACGGAGATGATTCCTACCGGGCGGCGTCCGGCTGGTTCTCCCTTGATTACCACTAATTGGTGTACGCGCTTGTTGAGCATAGTCGCCGCTGCCTCGGCCACCGTGCAGTCACCCTTGACGCAGATGACGTGGGGGGTCATTGCCTGCTCCGCGGTAATCTTAGTGGTGTCTTGGCCGTACTTGCGCATTACGTCAGTCTTTGTAATAATGCCGCAGGCCTCGGCCATCTCGTCCAAGACCACAACCGCGTGGACGTCGAAGTCCACGATCATCCGGGCCACTTCCTTAACGGTGTTCAAGGTCTCGCAGGTCACTACCCCCCGATGCATGACTTCCCTTACTAGCTTCTCCACAGCATCCTCTCCTAATCTCCTCTAGCGTGCGAGCGGCGCACCTTGTATCCCCTGGGTCGCATCGGCAAGATGGCAGCGTGTTGAAACGCCCCGGCCCGCGGGATACATGTGTGAGACCCGCAGCCCTTCCGAGCTAACACGGAACAAGGGTCGAAAACGACCCTTGTTCTACTATTCTTTATTTCACCTATCACAAATATCACAAAATTGGGTCCATCGCCAGGGCTGGATGGCCCTTCTCTTCCAGGAAGGTCATTAGATCCTCCACGGTGGTGGTAATCTTTTCATCGGCTATCATGTCCATGAGGTCGGGCACGCCCTCTCTTTCACAGACTGCCTTTAGCTCGTCGGCCATGGACTCCTTCAAGTTGGTGGACATCCAAACTACCCGCTTGAAGCCTCCTTCGGCGGAGATGAACTTCTTACTGGTCAGGTAGTACTTTCCGTGACCCATGATGCCCGGAGTTTGGAGGCCCCCACCCGCCATGCCGGCCATGGTGGAGAAGGTCATACCAGCCGGAGACATGCTGGGATCTTCTCGGGAGAGCACCATGACTCCATTCGCCTCTGGAATAACCATCATGATGCATTCGAAGCAGCCGCATGAGGTCATGGGGGCGTCCATGATCGAATATAGGGTAAAGCGATTTACTGACCGCTGGGAGTTCTCGTAGACGAACTGGTTGGGGCCTTCCCACTCTCCCCTTACCGGATCTATCAGCGTGCCTTTGGGGATCGGCTGGTTCGGGCCGGTTGGGTTGATCTCATAGGACGCCTTGCAGTCCAGCCAGTTATAGGCGCCGCAGAGCCCGATCCGCTCCGGATTGACAACACATACGTGCGTCGGAGCGTAGGACTGGCATAGGGTGCAGGAGTAATAGGTGTCTACCGAGTCGTCTGTCAGACTAGCAGCCCGCTCGTTGCGCTCTACGTATGCGGCCCTGGCCTCTTCCAGAAGGGCCTTGACCTTTTCCGGTTCGGTGATAAGGGTGACCTGCACTTTGTCCACAATTGCGCCGAAGTCGCCATGAAGGCGGGCGTGAAGAATATCTCCTAGATGTCTTATTTTAAAGCCCTTCTTGACGTCGCTCTTACTAATGCGTATCCAGGCGATATCCCGCTGGCCGATGTGCTGCACACCCTCAGCTCCATTGACGAAGTAGTGGATCTGTCGCTCCAGGACCGGCTCGAAGTCCTTCTGCATCTTGCGCCCTGCAACTTCAACTAATATGGCCAGCGGGACGTTCGAGTCGTCGGGGAAGGCATCCAGGTCCGGGCCTTCGACGGTGATCTTTCCGTCTTGCACCTCATCCATGTCCTTCATACGAAGGTACTCGAAACAGGTTCCCCCCTTGCCTCCGAATTCGATGTGGAACTCGCCCTTGCGCACGCGCTCGCCCTCGAAGCCGGCGCCGTAGGCTACCGGGATGGGGATCTTGGCGACCTTGATCTTGAGTCCCCGGACCTCGATGCACCGCTGAATCAAGCGCCCAGCCCGCTCGATGTCGTTAGCGCCGGGGATTTCGTCGAAGGGCATGCTAACAACGTGCTCGTATTTGGTGATGCCCGTGGGAAGGATGTTTGGGATAAGAGTGTCGGCAATGGCCGGGAAGCCGTAAGTGATGGCCCCGGCTGCCGTAGCATATTTCAGCTCGTCCACCTCGCCTAGAGCCAGGACGAAGGCGTAGACGCGGTTCTTGTTGTAGAGGAGCACGTCCCTGGCCTGGCCTGCCTTCATGCCTCCGAAGGTAAGGGCGGATCGGGTGGCAAAACCAAGGGCATAGATGGCAGAGATAGTGTCTGACCCGAAGGGTACGGTATACGTATCGTATCCGAGCTGTACTCCTTCCTCTAGAAGCTGGTCTACGATTCCCCGGCCGTTAACGTTACCGGAGAGGAAGACCAGAATATTGCGCTGCTGGAGCTCCCTGACGATCTGGACCGCAACCTCGTTGCTCTTGGCCCGTCCGACAATTGCGGCGAACCCCGGCATACGCCCATCCACGAGTTGGATGCCCCAGGCCCGGAGTTGAATGTCATCAATTGGGCCGTTGTAAGTGTAACCGTTTTTGCGCTCGGGCTGGGCGCCTGCTATAAAGCGGACTCCCTCGATGATCTCCTCAGCGAAGAGGGTGGCCACCCCGGCATCGAGCGCCCATCCCAGGTAAGGCACCCAGAGCCGGTCGCTAGGCACCGGGGGCAGAAGGCTTTTGGCGTGTTCCAAGGGAGTTAAGAGGTCTCCCAGCTTCTCCACCTTGTGGGCTGTATATCCGTAGATTACTGGGAAGTAATAAGCAGTGTTCGTAAATGCTACTGGTGTGTCATGTCCGTGGTCTATCAGAGCCTTAGTCAGCAGACTCTCTGCTTCGGCTACAATACTGTGGGCGCCCTTGATTGCCGACGTGGCGATTAGCCTGGACAATTTATGACCTCCTGAGTGTTAGGAAAGTAACGATATATTCCGATTATAACATATGCTTCGATAGGCATACAA
>JAUYDP010000126.1 GCA_030691805.1 Dehalococcoidia bacterium
CTGATGCCCACTGATTGGGCCTGCTTTATAGTGAGGAGCGTGTGATTTATCGTCCCCAGTCCGGGCCTGGCGACCACCAGGGCCGGAAGGCCCATGGCGACTATCAGGTCGGCTACACTGTATCCGTCAAGGAGGGGCACCATCAATCCGCCCACCCCTTCGACAATCATAAATTCGTGTCGCTGGCAAAGCTCTTGAAACGCTTCCATAATGAGGGCTGGGCTGACCGGGCGGTCTCCGAGTAAAGCCGCCACGGCTGGGGCCAGGGGTGCTTGCAGATAACAGGGCAAGATGAGATTCAACGGGTCGTCAACCCCGGCCGCCAGTCGCAGCACTGCGGCGTCGCCGGGATAATCGCCCGTCTGGACCGGCTTCATTACCCCGACGTTCACTCCACGGGCCTTGAGGGCGGCGGCCAGTCCGGCGGCTACCACTGTCTTGCCCACGCCGGTATCGGTTCCGGTGACGAAGATGCCCCGGGCAGGTTGTCGCGAGGGCGAGCTCATCACTCATTCCATTAACTGATTACGCCCAGTCCCTTGCCCACCCGCTGGAAAACGTCCAGGGCCATGTCCAGGTCCTCTCGTGTGTGGGTGGCCATAAGCGAGCAGCGCAGCCGGCAGGCGCCCGGTGGCACTGTAGGAGGCCGCAGGCCCTGCACGAAGATACCTTCTTCCAGGAGAAGTCTGCTCATCTCCATGGTGCGCGCCGGGTCGCCGATTATGACCGGGACTATGGCGGTGCCTTCGCCCAGGACCTTGAAGCCTAACTCGATGAGCCCCTTTTTAAGATAGGAGGCGCTAGAAAGGAGGTCATGGCGACGCCAAAGCTCCTGTTGGACTATCTCCAGGGCAGCCGTGGCCGCCGCCGCCAGGGATGGCGCCAAGGCCGTGGAAAAGATAAACGGTCGCGCCCGGTTAACCAGGAAGTCCACCAGTTCAAGGCTGCCCGCCACGAAGGCCCCTCCGCTCCCCAGGGCCTTGCCCAGGGTGCCTACCAGTATGTGCACCCCGGTTTCCAGTCCCAGGTGTTCCAAGGCGCCCCGGCCTTCCTCCCCCAGGGTCCCGATTCCGTGGGCGTCATCCACCATGAAAAGCGCTTCGTATCTGACTGCCAGGCAGGCCAACTCGTGAAGTGGCGCCAGGTCTCCCTCCATGCTGAACAGGCCTTCCGTGACGATGAGGCGCCGCCGGAAGGCTTCGGCGCGGCCAAGCATCGCTTCCAGGGCCTCGACGTCCCTATGAGGGTAAACGTGGACGCGAGCGCCGCTGAGGCGGCATCCATCCACTATGCTGGCGTGGTTGAACTGGTCGCTGAAGATAGCGTCGCCGGGACCCGCCAGCGCGCTGATGGCCCCCAGGTTAGCCATGTAGCCCGACCCAAACAGCAGTGCCGCCTCCGTGCCAAGGAACCGGGCCAGCCTCTCCTCCAACGTCCGGTGGGGCTCCAGGCTGCCGGCAATGAGACGGGCGGAGCCAGCCCCGCAGCCCCAGGTCTCGATGGCCGCCTGGGCGGCGGCCTTGACCGAGGGGTGAGAGGCCAGGTCCAGGTAGTCGTTGGAGCAGAGGAGGAGTACCCGTTTGCCGTCCATGGTGACCCAGGGGCCGGGCGCCGTGTCCAGAGGCCGAAGGCTCCGGCGCAGTCCCTTTTCCCCAAGTGCCGCCAGTTCCTGTTTCAGAAAGGCGGTAGCGCGGCCGTTGGTCCCGGTTGCCTCCCCCCGCCCAGCCCAGCAGGGGACAAGCCCCTGCACTACATCATCTCCGTCAACGGAGAGGGGGCCAGGGGGTGAGGTTATTCCCTCTCCCTCTGGGACAGGGTTAGGGTGAGGGCCAGACCGGCCGAGCACAGCGCCACTTCCTTCTTGGGGATTATTAGAAGCGCTAATGGAACTCGAATCTGGGGACCTGGCCATGGATGGCTGCCCTAGCTGGGCCGGCTTACGTCGAGTTCTAACCGGCGTAGGAGAGCCAGGTCTTCCTCGGGGCGCGGGCCTACGGTAGTCAGGTAGTTGCCGATGAGCAAGCCGTTCACCCCCGCGCTGAAGCCGCACTCCTGCATCAGCCCCAGGCTCTCCACCCTGCCTCCCGCCAGCCGGATGATGGTATCCGGTAGCACTAGGCGGAAGATGGCCAGCCACTTGACGGCCTCCCAGGGGTCCATGGGCTTGACGTTGGCGAGCCTGGTTCCCGGACGGGGATTCAAGAAGTTGATGGGAACGGACTCCGGCTCAAGGGCCTTTAGCTCAAAGGCCAGCTCTACCCGCTGGCGGTCGGTCTCGCCTACGTTAAGTATGCCACCAGTACAGGCTTCGATGCCCGCCTCTTTCAGGGCCTTGACGGTGGTGACCCGGTCATCGAAAGAGTGGGTAGAGACGATGGCCGGGAAGTGGCTGCGGGCCGTCTCCAGGTTGTGGTTGAAGCGGGAGAGGCCAGCCTTCCGTAGGGCCTTGGCGCGTTCGGGTGTCATCAGGCCCAGCGATGCGCACCGCTCCAGGCGCGTCTTCTCCTTGATGAGCCGGACCGCCTCCAGCACCGTCTCGAAGTCCCGGTCCGACAGGGCCTTTCCGGCGGTGACGATACAGAAGTGGTGGGCGCCGGCCTGCTCGGCGGCCTCGGCATGGCGGAGTATCTCCTGGGTGCTCATCATGGGATAGGTGGCCACATCGGTGTCGTGGTGTGCTGATTGGGAGCAAAAAGCGCAGTCCTCGGAGCAGGAGCCGCTGCGGGCGTTGACGATGGAGCAAAGGTCCACCTGTGGCCCCTGCTCCTCGCGGACGGAGCGCGCCCATTCCACCAGGGCTAGTATCTGGGGCGGGCCGTGAAGGCGGGCCAGGTCCAGGGCTTCGTTGAAAGTAATTCCCTCAGTCATTTGGCAGCCTCCCTTCTCGCGCCAGGTCTCCGGCTACCCCCGAGAGGCCCAGCCCCTCCAGTGTGTTCCTGGTGGGCACGCCGGAGCGGATGTCCCACCCTCTTTCGTCATAATAACTGTCAATAAGACTGCTGACATTATTCTCGTTAACCGGCCTGGTCCGGTAGTAATCGGTCAGGCGCATCTCCCGGCCGTCCTCCCAGCGCAGGGGTTGGCTGCTCCACTGAGGTGGGACACGGTCGTCGGCGCGCGAGAACCCCTGGCGGACGTTGGCCGCCCGGTAGAGGTTATAGACCCTCTGGGCGGCCCGGGTCAGGTCGGCGCCGGAGGTTTCCCGGCCCGTGGCTGCGGTGAAGAGTTGGGCGCAGGTGTCGATGTCGTAGAGCCGCGAGACCTGCATGCGGAAGCAGATGCCGAAAGAGTTGAGGATGGTGCACCAGTCCTCATAGTGGGCGAGGTATCGGCCCAGGTTTTCGCCGCCCGGCTCCAGAGTGACCCGGTCCTTGGCCTCGGCCGGGAAGCCCATGCGGGCGCTGACCTTGGCGAAGAAGTCGGGCTTGCGCCCGACAGCGATGGTGATGCCCCCGACCGGCATATCGTGCGCCCCACGGGGGTTGACCACGCTTCCCAGGGTTTCCACACCCAAGCTGACCCGGGCATCGAAATCCGGGTCGCTGCCCTTGATCTGCACGGCGTGTTTAGCGGCCTCCGGACCCAGTTCGGCCATGGCCACGCCCCAGCCCTGGGAGAGCAGCCCTCCAAAACCCTCCCCACGGACCATCTGGCCCATGAGGGAGATGGTGGTCTCGTAGCCGGCGCGGAGCTCCATGCCTCCGGTATCCGCTCTGTTAATGATGCCTTTCTCGTAGAGGTCCACCGCCCAGTCTATGAGGGCGCTGGTGGTAACGCTGTCCAGCCCGTAGCGCGTGGCCCGGTCGTGGAGGTCGAAGGCCTGCCCGACGTTGTCCAGGTCGCTGCGCAGGCCGTAGGCCAGGGTGGCCACCAGCGGGCAGGCTGCCCAGAAGGGATGGGACCCCTCCGGACCCCTCACTTCCACCACCGATTTGTCGCCGGTGAGGCAGGAGGCGCAGGCTACGGTGGAGAGCTTTATCTTCTGGTATTCCTGGGGACCGAAACGGGCCACCGCCCGCTCCTCCGGGTAGACCTGGCTCCAGTTGCGGTAGATCAGGTGTCCGGCCTTGGCCCAAACGGGAACGATGAAATACAGGCTATCCCGCACCCAGTTGTCCCGAAGCGGGTCCCCCCGGGCCTCTTTGGAAAGGCGGTCCACCAGCTTCATGAAGGCGCCCTTGCGGGCCACCTTGACGCCCCGATTGCCCTCGACCACGATGGCCTTCAGGTTCTTGGACCCCATGACACCCCCAACGGAGCGCCCCAGGGTCCCGCTCTTGTTTTCCATGAGGATGGAGATGGGGGCCTGGCGCTCTCCGGCGGGGCCGATGGTAGCGATGACGGCGCGGCTTCCGCACTCCTCCCGCAGGGCATCCGTGGCCTGGACCAGGTCCAGACCCCAGAAACGGCGGGCGTCCCGCAGGCTCACCTGGCCGTCCTGCACGTGGAGATAGACCGGGCGGTCCGCCCGGCCGGTTACCACCAGGTGGTCGTAACCGGCCCACTTCAACATGGAGGAGAGCCAGCCGCCGCTGACACCCGTGCCCACCACCCCGCTGCTGGGGCAACGGGTGGTCACAAAAGCCTTGGCTCCTGCCCCAGGGCAAGGGGTCCCACCCAGAAGTCCGGCCCCGAAGATAATGGGGTTCTCCGGCGAAAGGGAGGCCACTCCGGGCTTAATCAGGTCATAGGCCAGCCGGGCGTTGAGGCCCCATCCACCCAGATAGTCCTGGATGAGCCGCCGGTCCAGAGGGTCCACCCTGTTCTGGCCGGTGGTCAGGTCAACGTGGAGTATGCGTCCAGCGTAGCTCATTCATAGCCCCCCTGCGCCAACGCCTTCCTAGATAAGGCCGCCGAGTCTTGCACCAGATAGCCGCCCCTTTCTAAGTGGTTCATCCGCTAAATTCCTCGTAGTGGCGGACGGCCCTGTCCGCCAAGGGGGCGTGGGGCGGACACAGCGAGGTTGTTGAAAAACCGGATAGGCGGGGCTTTCCAGCCCCGCCGGCCGAGGCGGCGCTCGTAGTGGCGGACGGCCCTGTCCGCCAAGGGGCGTGGGGCGGACACAGCGGTCCGCCACTACGGCTGGCACAAGGACTTACCGGATAAACCACTGAGCAGCCTAACACAAAGAAATCGCAAATTCCCCCTGCAAACGCCTTCCCAACCTGGGGTTTCATCATGACACCTTCCGCCGCCCCGTGATGGTCAGTGCCCCATAGGCGCAATTGCGGGCGCAGACCCCGCAGTAGTTGCAGCCCTCAGTGAACCTCACGGCGTTAGGCACACCTTGATCCGGCCATTGGACCTCGATAAATGCTTTTGACGGGTTGAACTCTCCAAAATAGAGGAGAGAGCAGCGCATCTGGCAGACCAGGCAAGATGCGCACTTCTCCGGATCCACCAGTATATTATAACCCTTCATCCGTTCAGCCACGGCCGTCCGCCTCCCCTACATCATGCTATAGCCGCCGTTTACACTTATGGTCTGGCCGGTCAGGAAGCTGCACCGGTCCGACGCCACGTATACCACCATATTGGCGATATCCTGCGGCCTACCTAGCCGTCGCAGGGGATAGGTTTTGGCCAGCTTCTCCCGGGCCTCGGGAGGGAAGAGCGCACTGATCTGGTCCTGCCGCAGCATGCTTTCCTTCCCCAATTCTTCCTCTGGCGGGAAGGTTACGCTGGGGCAGATGGCGTTGCATCTTATGCTGAACCGGCCAAACTCCCTTGCTATGTTCTTGGTAAAGGTTATGACGCCGCCCTTGGCAGCGGAATAAATGCTTTCTCGGAACTCCCCCATCCGGCCCGCATCGGAACTGATGTTTACGATGCTCCCACCCCTTTTTTCGGACATATACGGAAGCACAGCCCGAGTAAAGTAGAGAACGTGGCGCAGGTTCAGGTTGAGGTATTTATCATACTTCTCCACAGGGATATCCAGGAAAGGCGTGAAGTCGTCCCATCCGACGCCATTAACCAATATGTCAAAACCACCGAACTCACTCACGGTGTTCTTGACTACCCGCTCCGCATCCGGGTAGTTGGTAACATCCGCTTTGTTGAACAGAGCCGTTCCGCCCTTGCTTCGAATCAACTCCACAACCTTGTTACCGCCTTGCTCATCCAGGTCCACCAAGGATACATTGGCGCCTTCCTCACCGAAAGCGATGCTGATGGCCCGCCCGATGTTGGAAGCGCCCCCTGTCACCATAGCGGTCTTGCCCTTGAGTCCTAAGTCCATATGTAGCCTCCTTTTGGAAGTAATATATAAAACTGAGTCTTATTAATTTCTATTGCGCCCCATGCCCAGCGCGGAGAAGATAAAATACATGAGCTGTCCCACGGATTGTAGCAGGGCCGCCACGTAAGTAAGGGCCGCCGCACTGAGAACGGCCTTGGTGGCATCCATCTCCTGAACGTTGACCAGTCCGGCACTGCTGAGCATGACCCTGGCGCGGCGGCTGGCGTTCAGCTCCACGGGGAGGGTGACGAGGGCAAAAAGGACCGCTGCGGAGAAGAGAAAGACACCCATCCAGAGGAAGCCCGCCCAACGGAAGAGGAACCCCAAGATGAAGAGGATAATAGCCAGGCTTGACCCCAGGTTGGCCAGGGGCAACAGGCCGCTCCTGAGCTTCAGGGGAAGGTAGCCCCGATGGTCCTGCACGGCGTGGCCGACTTCGTGGGCTACAATGCCAAGAGCCGCCACAGAGGGACTTTCGTACACTCCCTGGGACAGGCGCAGGGTCTTGGTGTTGGGGTCGTAGTGGTCCGTTAACCGCCCCGGCGTTCCCTCTATCTTCACGTCCTGGATCCCCTGGGACGCCAGGAGTGTTTTGGCCACAGCAAGGCCGGTGATTCCCCGCATATTGCCCACCTTGGAGTACTTCCCATAGGTATTGGATATCCTCATCTGTGCAAACAGGGCCAGAAGAAGGGCCGGACCGGCAAAGAGCAGCCAGAGCGGATCAAAGAACAAGCGGAATCACCTCTATGAAGGATTCTAGCATGTATGTTTTTGGAGCGTCAAATAGGGTTAGGGGTTAGAGCAAAACCGGCGGCGGCAAAGTGCCGGTCGAAAGCAAAGGCCAGCCGGATCTTACGCTGGGCCATTAATGAAAAGCTCACAGCATCGGTAAAGCTAAAATCCTGGTCGCTGTAATGCCGGAGGATAACCTCCGCTTCTTCCTCCAGTTCCTCCGTTGAGCATAGTTTCACGATGCGGGGGCTTGCCTTAATTCCATCGAGAAACGAGATGGCCTGAGGAAGGCCCAGGGCCCGCCGGAGAATCATATACACTTCACCAACGACCAGGTTAGTGGTCACTAGTCTTCCGTAACGCTTTAGAAGCTCCGGGTAGATCGTTGCAGCTTCTTTATGGTGGACGTCGTCCTTATCAGCCAGGGTAACCCACGCGCTAGCATCAACGAAGACCTCCTCCACTAATGGCTGGCTTCCTTTTCCCAATTAGCCAGATAACGGTCATGGTGGCGGGCGAGGTCTCCCAAGCCGGACGCTCCCAGCCCCACGATCCCCAGGGCCGGGTCTTCTTCCACTGGCATCTCTTCCTCAAGATACCGTTGTACGCTCTGCCGTATCAAGAACGCAATGGAGGAGGAGCGTCTTTCGGCAAGGACCCGGAGGGCCCTATCTTGTACCGGGTCCAGATATATTTGGATTGGCTTCTTTGTTAACCTTGCCATTATGTCCTCCGATGTATAACCAGTATACATCATATTGGGGCAATGCACAAGACGGGTCTTGTTAGGATAGAATATGTCCACTGGATGAGTTTCGCATGATAAGATTGCGCGGTTGAAATCGCGAGGACGGGCGCACTGCTGTGCGCCCCTACATTGCTTAGACTGGAAGTTAAGAGAACTATAAATCCTTCGGTGCGCCGTCTTACAGAACGAGAGCCGCGTTAATTGTTGCGCTGAGGCGGGCTGACCGGCGGTCCCGGCACTGTCCCTTACGTGATGGAGGGGACTACCTCAAGCTTCGGCACGGCTACGGTCTCTTGGACCATCTTGACCGTGATGTAAACGAGAGGGCCGACCTCTTCGCCCGATTGCCTGGTTAGTCTTTGGTTCCTCTCCGCATTTGTCTTGGCTTCTTTGTTGAACCAGGGATCGTCCGGGTCCAGGAAGACGAGAGTGGCCTTGTCGGGTAGC
>JAUYDP010000414.1 GCA_030691805.1 Dehalococcoidia bacterium
TTCTACGCCCAGGAGGACCTGGCCAACCTTTTACAAGTTTCCCGAAGCCGGGTGCGGGTCATCAAGCCTCCCGTCGGCGGGGCCTTTGGGGGCAAGTCTGACGGCACCGATAGCCTGGAATTCTGCGCCGCGTTGCTGGCCATGAAGGCGGGCCGCCCGGTCTTCATCATCTATGACCGGGACGAAGAGTTCCAGGTAACCCGCCGCCGTCACCCGTCCATTATTCATATAAAGACCGCAGTAGACAGGGACGGCATCATCCTGGCGAAGGAGTGCCTGGTCATCCTGGACGGCGGAGCCTACTATATGGGCGGGGCAGTTGCCCTCTTCCTCTGCCACGGGCGGTTCTTCCTACCTTACGCCCAGAAGGGCCTGCGGTACGAGGGTCTCCGTGTCTACACCAATAAGGCCCCCGGAGGCGCCATGCGGGGCTTCATGTCCCCCCAGGCCCATTTTGCCCAGGACGTGCAGATGGACCTCCTGGCCAAAGACCTGGGGATTGATCCCGTTGAAATTCGTTGCAGGAACGCCATGCGCACTGGCGAAGTCGCCCTGAATGGCTTCAAGGTGGTTAGCTCTGCCTTCACGCAAGGCCTGGAGGCCATTGCTTCCTACGGTTCCGAGGGCGGGACCGGCGCAGGCTGGCCCCGAGGCAGGGGCTTCGGCTGCGCCGCCTTCGGCTCCGGGGCGGCCCACCGGGTGCGCCCGGGCAAGGAGGCATATTCGGCGGCCCGGCTCATCGCTCATGAGGACGGCTATTTCACCCTTTACACCGGCGCCTCGGATGTGGGCCAGGGGACGGACACCATCCTGGGCCAGATCGTGGCGCAGGAGTTGAGTGTGCCCCTGGAAAAAATCCGCATCGTGGCCGCCGACACAGCCCTCACGCCGCTGGACCAGGGCAGCTACTCCAGCCGGGTCACCACCATGGCCGGCAACGCCTGCCTGGGGGCGGCGGCCGATATGGCCGGACAGTTGAAGGACACGGCGGCCCAGAAGCTGGAGGCCAACCTGGCCGACCTGGAGTTGGCCGACGAACGAATATTCGTCAGGGGAAGCGCTGAAAAGGGGATGTCCCTCTCTGAGGCCATCATCGCCCGCCAACTTTCCGGGGGAGGCGCGGTGGTCATCGGGCAGGGGACCTATAGCACCAGGGCCAGAGGGTCCCCGACCTTTAGCTTCGGCTCTCAGCTTGCCGAAGTCACTGTGGACCCTGAGACGGGGAAGGTCGAGGTTTCCAGCATCACCTGCACCCACGATTGCGGTATTGCCATAAATCCCTTATTGGTGGAGGGCCAGTTGGAAGGCTCAGTCCATATGGGCCTGGGGTACGCCCTTAGCGAGGATATGCCGGAGAAAGAGGGCGTAAATCTGAACCCCTCGTTTTTGGACTACAAGCTGCCGACGGCGCTGGAAATGCCCCGGGTTAAGTTAGTCTTTACCGAGGTACCTGACCCGGTGGGACCCTACGGCGCCAAGGAGGCCGGGGAGGGAACGGTAGGCCCTACGGCACCAGCCATCGTCAACGCCATCGGCGAAGCCATCGGCATGCGTCTCAAGAGCCTGCCGGCCACCCCGGAAGCGGTCCTCAGGGCATTGGAAAAGCATTAAGTATTCTGTTTGTCGCCGAGGAATAAGTAGAGCCACGACATGTCGTGGCTCTACCGTAAATTATCTCAAAAAGGACCTGTTGTAGAGACGCCCCGGTGGGGCGTCTCCGGCGTTGGTTGAATATCGAATGACGTGCAGGAGTGGCAGGGTAAAGCGAGCGTAGCCGCTGGCGAGACGGGAGACGTGCCACCGTCACGTCTCTACAGCCAGTCGGTTGGCCAGGGGGGAAACAGGAGACGTGCCACCGGCACGTCTCTACCGGGCCCAGGAGAGGCCGCCGGCGGGGTCTGGGTCAAGGCCCTGGGTCACCCGCTTGGGGGCGCTCAGCCGGAGCGTGGTGCCCTCGGGCGCCTTCTCCACCGCTATAACCCAGAGGTCGAACTTTCCGCCCTGCCCGGATAGGTAGGCCACCGATTTGCCGTCCGGAGACCAGACGGGGGAGCGGGAGACGCCGTCGGTAGTGACCCGCTGGGGTGCGCCGTCGGGCATGGCCATGACCCAGATATCGCTCTTGCTGCCCTCACCCCGTCCGGTGAAGGCCAGCGCATCCCCGGAAAGGGACCACTGGGGGTCGTAGGCGCCGCCGCCCATGTCGGTAATCTGTTGCCAGCGACCGTTGGCCAGGGTCATGGTCCATATCTGGGATTTGCCCGTCCGGTAGGCCAAGAAAGTTATGCTGTCTCCCTTGGGGTGCCAGGTGGGACCGTCTATCCCTCCCAGGTAATCGTTCATGAAGGAGACCTGCCGCCTTCCAGAGCCATCGGGCTTCATGAGCCAGAGGGCCAGGTCATAAGTGTTAAGGTCGGAGAGGAAGGCGATCTGCGAGCCGTCCGGGGACCAGCGGGGAGCGAAGGCCCAGGTATTGCTCCCGGAGCGGCCGAACCTGGTCAGATTGACGGGGTCATTCGCGGAAGACCCCATCACCCAGATGTCGGAATAATCCCCCTCCATCTTGACGTAGGCGATCTTCTTGCCGTCGGGGGACCAGGCCGGCTGCTGGAGCGAGCCGTCCTTGGTCAACCGCTTGCTGGACCCGCCGCTCCAGGACCAGATACCCTTCTCCTTGGAGAAGAGGAGCTTCCCGTCCAGCTTCACGTCAACCTTGGGGGAAGTGGGCGTTGGGGTGTTGGCTGGTGGGCTGTCCCCCGGGGCTTTCTGGGTGCAGCCGTACAGGCCCAGGGCCAGGGCCAAGGCCAGGAGTACCAGTACGAGTGCTTTTCTTCTCAATGCGTTTCCTTGAACAGCCGTAGGATACCAGAAGCAGGCGCCGGAGGCAAGGGCTTAGACGTTTGGGTGGATCAGCGTTTGCTTACCATCCTACGCCAGAGAAATGTATGGGAGATTCATGAATCTCCCCTACGAAGGGCATGGAGGTAGCGTGGCTACTGGGCTACCGGCCCATTGGTGAGACCCTGACGGTGTATTTGGCCGGCTCGGTGGTAACCGGGGTCTGGGCGCTTACCACCAGGACCGCATTTCGGAGTTCCTTGCCGAAGCCGCGAAGCTCCAGGCGGGCACGCCCCTCTTCGTCTACCGGGACTTCCTGCACCACGGTCTCGTCCCTTACCTTGATTACCTGAAGCGTTAGTCGGCCCCGTAGTGAATTGGCCGTTCGGTAGAAGCCCCGGGCTTCCCAGCCATGGTCCTCCTCCGCGTCATCGGAGAAGTTAAGCTCGGGGATGGAGATGTCGTCCAGCGCAAACCCCACATCGTTCACGGCCTCGTCGGTAATATACTCGAACCGGAGGAGAATCTTTTTTCCGGCAAAGGGGGACAGGTCAACACTCTCCTCCACCCATACCGGCTCCTTGCCGCCCCCGCTGTTGCCCGTATAGCCCGGACCGAAGCTGTTGCCCAGGGGGTTCTCCGTCGTTGTGTGCAGGCCGGGCAGGACCGTCCAGGTCTTTCCCCCGTCGGTCGAGGCCTCCACGTAGGCGAAGTCCCAGGGCTTCTCGATGTTATACCAGGTCCAGAAGCGAAGGGTGGCCTTTTCCCGGCCTTGGAGGTCTATCTCACGGGTGAGCATGGTGTCTATCGAGTCGCCGCGGTTGGACCACCACTGGGCGCGGCCGCTGTGCGCCTGGTTGGGTATGAGCCGGACCAGGGGCTGGCCTTCGACTTCAACCAGATAGTCTCCTGGGTCGAGGTTGAGCTCCAGGTAGTCGGCCGCGTACTGGTGGACGGTACCTTGGGTTTCGCCCGTGCGTCCTATGGCCTCCCCTTTGACGTTTATCTGGTCCTGCGGGTAGCTGTAGCGGCCTTCACCCGGCTGGTCCAGGTAGTTGGCGATCACCCAGTCTTTGAAGACGCCGTCGAAGTCCACACTGTATCGCCTGGCCTTAAGATAGTTGTTGATAGCCCCCGGCCCCCGGCCCGGCGAAGCGATGATC
>JAUYDP010000003.1 GCA_030691805.1 Dehalococcoidia bacterium
CCAGTTTCTGCCTCCAGCCACGCCTGACCATCCACGATGCCGCATTCTCTACAATTAGGCGGTCAACCAATCCCGTTGTCATTGTTCACCTTCCAACAGCAGGGTTTTCAATGGCCGTCACCATCTCCCCACAAACGCCCTATACGCGCCACCGTCTCCCCGCACGAACGTGGCGACGTGCCGCGCCTGGGAGGCCAGGATGGTGCGGAGCTTATGCTTCTTGCCCTCGTAGGGCTCTTCGCCGTCCAATCGCTCGTTCACCCGCTCCGCCAGGAGGCGGCGGGAGGCCTCCACCAGCCGCCCCTCCTCCATCTCCAGCTTCACGCCCTTGTTCAGGAGCCCGAAGACCGTACGGTCCACCACCATCTGACGGAACTCCTCGATCAGGTCCAGAACCAGGGATGGCTTGCCGGCCCGGTCCACGTGGACGAAGCCGGCGTAGGGGTCCAGCCCGACCAGCAGCACCGCCCGCTCACGTGTCCTTGCAAAGCGCGTGCTCACCCAGAGAAGCACCCATTATCCTACCCACGTCCCGTAATCTCTTAGTCGAGGCCATAGCTGCCTATTCCTCCAGGTCCAGGTGGATTTTAAGGGCAATCTCGACCTTCTTTCGTATCTCAGGATCATCTATGTAGCCGTAAGGATTCAGCAAACGCGTCTTGGAAATAGTGCGAATTTGATGGGCTAGAACAATGGAATCCTCAGGTAAATCGGCTTCCCCTTTTGACAGAAGAACCTCACTGGGATATATCCTGCGGCCTGGCTTCAAGGAAGTGAGCGGGAGAACGGTTACGATGGGCATTACCTGGTTAAAGCCGTCGTTGCTGATGACCATAACCGGTCGCTGGCCCGCTTGCTCTGATCCCTCCCCGGAACCAAGGGCAGCCCTGAATATGCCCCAGCGCATTTCCCTGCTCATGCCATAAGCTCTGAGGCTTCGGCATCGGTACGGCCGAAATCTCTTTCCACCAGCTTAATGTCAGCTAGGAATAGCGGGTCACGGCTGGCCTCAGCAAACTCACGACGCAGCGTCTCTCGCCGCATTTTCTTGATGTGTTCCTGCAAGGCTTCTTCAACGAATCTATTCTGCGACGACCATGCCTGTTCCGTCTGGAGCAGCTCTTTCATCTCTTCTAGCAGGTCCCCTTTCAAGGAGAAGGTTACTTTCTTTCTGGTTATAGCATTTCGCGCCATCATCTCACCTCCACCTCTATTATAATCACGCGGATACATAGTGCAAGTAATAATGGCACGTCAATATAGCTTGCTCTTCCCACCATAAGTCCGTTTACCATCTCCCCACAAACGCCTTATACGCCTTCCCCTCGCCGCGAACAAACGTGGCCACGTGCCGCGCCTGGGAGGCCAGGATGGTGCGCAGCTTGTGCTTCTTGCTCTCGTAGGGCTCTTCGCCGTCCAGCCGCTCGTTCACCCGCTCCGCCAGGAGCCGGCGGGAGGCCTCCACCAGCCGCCCCTCCTCCAGCTCCAGCTTCACGCCCTTGTTCAGGAGCCCGAAGACCGTACGGTCCACCACCATCTGCCGGAACTCCTCGATCAGGTCCAGCACCAGCGAGGGCTTGCCAGCCCGGTCCACGTGGACGAACCCGGCGTAGGGGTCCAGCCCCGCCAGGAGCACCGCCCGCTCGACGTGGCTATAAAGGACCCCATAACCGTAGTTCAGAAGGGAGTTCACCAGGTCCGTGGCGCCCCGGGTCTCCCGGCCTTCCCATTTTACGTCCGGCAGTAGTAGGCCCCGAGTTGCCTCCCAGTAGACCTTGGCGGCGTGGGCTTCCAGGGTCATCAGGTCCTGCCGGATGGCGTCTATCGTCTCTCCCTTCAACTCCTCTATCTTACGTTGGTAGTCCTGGATGGTAAAGGCCGCCTCCCGGGCCCGGTCGTAGACTTCGGGGCTGCTCTCGCGCCGGTTCTTGGCCATGTAGCGCACAAGGTTGGACTGGTTGGCCAGCTTCCCGCAGGCGAAGGCCTTGCCCAGGGCCACGCCGCGGCCGTCCAGGTAGGCCATGAGTTGCTCCCGCCGCGTCTTCACCGTCCCCGTAAGTGCCGGCGAAATGAGGCGGGCGTCGGGCACCCCCGACCTGGACAGGAAAGTGATATCTATCCCCCGCGTAGCGCACTCCCGCACCACGTCGCTGGAAAGGCTCACACCCCCGGACAGCACCATCACGTGCTCCAGGCCGTAGAAGGGCCGCTCCTCCACCAGCGTCCCTTTCACCGTCACCCGCACCCGCTCCGAGTGCTTACCGACAAAGGCGCCGTACTGCTCAACAAGCAATTCAGTCATTAGTTATCAGCTTTCAGCCAGCAGTTATCAGCTTTCAGCCGTCAGCCGTCAGCCGTCAGCCGTCAGGGCCACGGGCCAAAACCTTCCCCCTCTCCGTCGCCGGAGAGGGGGCCAGGGGGTGAGGTCCCAACCCTGGACCCTCCCTCGTTCCTTGTTCCTCGTTCCTTGTTCCACCGTATCCGGTAGATCCCCCCTCCCTTCGTCGCGTCCTTCCCCACGTGGGTGATCGTTCCCCAGAGGAGCCAGGGGGCGAAGGGCTTCAGGTCCCCCTCGAAGGTGATCTGGCCCATAAATCCGCCTATGGGTGTGGAACGGCCCTGGCGGGAGCTGAAGCTGGACACGTCCGCCCAATGGGTCCGATCTTCAACGGTTTCCACAGTCTCCGCCTGAATCAATAACTGCTCGTGGTCAAAATCAGGTTGGCTCCCACTGGCAGTGCGAGTAAGGTCGGTCAACCTGCGCAATATTCTGCGCGCCA
>JAUYDP010000022.1 GCA_030691805.1 Dehalococcoidia bacterium
AGCATGTTCGTTCCTTACCTGCTACTGGTCTTTCAAACCGTGCTCAAAACTTCGCACAATATTGACCTGCAGAAGTTAGATGCCTATCTGCGAAGCGCCGAGACAAATCTGGCGGCGTTACAGGAGGAGCTTGAGGGACGGCTCCCGCGTGCCATCACCATGCTCAATAACTCCCGAAACGAGATGTCTCTGCATCTAAGCAAAGTCAGGAGCGGGCTTACCAGCCTCCAGATAAGCGCTGCCAGGCCGTCTACGGCGGCGGCGCTTGGCGAGCCGGCGGCCATGGAGGCACTGGACACCGGACCTGGCGCGAGCCAGGGACGGCCATGATTAGCCTGCTCCCCAGTTAGAAGATCTTCTCAAAACGGAGGGCGTCAGATGGATTACGGAGCCCACCTTCCGCTGCTAGGACTGAATGGAAGGCCCTGGTCTCTGCAGAGGCTCATGGAGTACGCGGAGACTGCCGAACGCCTGGGGTTCAAGGTGCTCTGCACCAACGATCACCTGGTGTTCTCGCGCCCGTGGCTCGACGGTCCGACAAGCCTGGCCGCTGTCCTCACTCGGACAGGGCGAATGAGCCTGGCAACCACCGTGGCGCTCCCGGTTGTGCGGGGACCTCTGGCCCTGGCAAAGAGCCTCACCGCCATCGATCTCCTCTCCGGCGGCCGTCTAATCATTGGCCTAGGCCCCGGCTCCTCGGCCCGGGACTACGCCGCCGTGGGGATCCCCTTCGAGGAGCGGTGGAAGCGCTTCGATGAGGCGGTCCAGGCGTTCCGTTCCCTTTTGCACCGGGGGAGCCTCCCATTCAAGGGCAAGTTCTACTCCACAGAGGGTATCACCCTCGAGCCATACCCTGCGCAAGAACCCGGTCCTCCTCTCTGGATTGGGAGTTGGGGCTCGGAGGCCGGCCTTCTCCGGACGGCCCGCCTCGGCGACGGATGGCTGGCATCTGCCTACAACACAACGCCGGCAAGGTTTGCGGACGCCTGGGGACGGCTTGGCGAAGTCCTGAGGGCCGGCGGCAAAGACCCGAAGCAATTTCCCAACGCCATCGCGACCATGTTCTTCCATGTCACTGAAGACCGCTCTTCAGCGGAACGGGTTATCCGGGAGGTCTTAAGCCCGACGCTGAACCGCCCGGAGGACGAGCTACGGGAACGCCTTCTGGTCGGCCCTGCCCAGGAGTGCGCTGAGAGGCTAGCCGCCTACCAGGCTGCGGGTGTCCAGAGGGTCTTCCTCTGGCCGGTGCAAGATGAAGCGCTCCAGTTGGAGGTCTTTCAAGAGCGAGTGGCGCCCCAAGTACAAGCATATTCTGGCCCATAGCCCCCGTACGGGCAGGGATCCAAGCAACAGTTGGTGTATTGGGTTGAGTACTCGCCTGATGCGGAAGAGCATTTGCGAATGCTACCACGTAGGCAACAGGTTATTGTCTTGGATGCGGTTGATGATCAGTTGGGCCACGAGCCGACCGTGGAAACAAGAAATCGCAAAAGAATGCGAACGAATCCGGTGGCTCCTTGGGAGTTACGCGTTGGCAATCTTCGGGTATACTATGATGTGGAAGAAGAGCCCGATCCCGCCGTCTACATCCTGGCTGTTGGAGTCAAGCAACGCAATCGAGTACGAATCGGAAGAGGGGTGATCGAACCGTGAAAACCATAGAACTAGTCAACGCAACTGCGCCGCTCTTGGAATACGCCCGTGGCCTGGGGGAAGAACCCTTGGTTCTCACTGAAGGTGGTAGGCCTGTCGCCGCGCTGGTGCCCATGGAGGACTCGGACCTGGAGACTCTGGCTCTCAGTACCGATCCTCAGTTCCTTAGCCTCATCGAACGGTCGCGGGCACGGCAGAGAAAAGAGGGCGGAATCCCCGCCGCGGAAATGCGTCGCCGGCTAGGACTGAAATAGGTGTCGCCAAGCGGATAAGTGCCGGAGGTAGGAGATGCGGGTGATTTACGATGATTTAATTTGCATACTTCTTCCCAGAGTAATACGCTTGGTGGAACTGGGATTACTCCGATAGTCAAATGGTCTTGAATCTTAGCACGACGGGCCCCCGTGGTAGGGATTAGCATCCTTGAGGGAGGGAAAACATGGACAACTGGACTCCAACGAAGCTAGACCGGCGGACCTTCTTGAAGCTCTCACTGGCGGCGGGCGGCGCAGTGCTTGTCGGACTGCCCGCAGCCGCCTGCGCACCAGCGGTCCCCAAAGGACTCTTCGAGGGCCAGACGGGAGGCGTAGGAATGACCTCCACCGTCAACCACGCCACGTTCTACATCGGTGAAGCCAAGGGCTATTTCGCCGACGAGGGCATCAAGAATATCATCACCGAATTTCAGGGAGGCTCCGATGTAGCCCGGGGCATCACGGAGGGCGGACTGCACTACGCGATCCCGGCCGTTTCCCCGTCGGTAAGCGCTTTTATGCAAGGAGCGCCCATCCGCATCATTGCCGGACAGTGGGCTGCGGCCACCACCATCGGCTTCGCAGTCAAACCCGATAGTCCTTACAAATCGCTTCAGGACTTGAAAGGGAAGAAGGTCGGCTACAGCCGCCCCGCTTCGCTAACCCATTTCTTTATCCTCAAGGCCATCAGCACAGCCAAGCTTACCCCCAACGATTTCAACCTGGTTGCCGTTGGAGGCGCGGCTGAGTCCCGTACCGCACTTGTTACCGGGGTCGTGGACTGCTCTTGGGTAACCGATTCTATAGGGGTACAAGGGACGTTGGACAAAAGCCTGCGTGTGCTCTTCTGGGCCCACGAACTGGTGAAGGAGTGGCAAGAGACGGTAATAGCCGCAAGGCCGGAATTCATAAAGTCCAACCAGGATGTCCTCAAGCGGTTCCTCCGGGCCTACCAAAAGACCATGGACTGGCAGACCAAGAACCTGGACGAGGCAGCCAAGATCTGGGCGGAGGCTGTGCAGTTAGACGTCACCGTGGCCACCCAATTGATGAAGGCCGTGCCGAAGGAAGCCTTCACAACCAAGCTCTCGGTCCCCGGCCTGAAGGTGGCTGAGGAGTCCATGCGGGAGGTTAAGCTCATAGACAAGCCGGTGCCCTGGAAGGATCTGGTTGACCAGAGCCTCCTGCCCAAAGAGCTTCAGGCGGAGCTGCCGGGTTAGTAATACTCTCCGCCTAAAAAGGAAAGGAATACTGAGAGACAATGGCTGAGAAAGAGGGAGGGAACCGGGCTGCCGGGCGGCCCAGCATGGTAAGCAACCCTATATCCTCTATGGGCGTCTTGCTGGCCGTGGCCGCACTGGCCTCTATCATCTTCATCCTATTGGTGGAGTTCATTGGAGGCAGAGAGACACCCTATATCGGGGTGCTCCTCTACCTGGCCCTTCCCTCTATCTTCGCCCTGGGGCTGGTCCTTATTCCCATCGGAATGCTGCTGCTCAGGAGAAGACTGCGCAGCCCCGAGGCCATGGCCGCCGGATTGGCGCCAACCCGGTTCCCGGTCCTGGACCTGAATGACGCCCGGCAAAGGATGGGGTTCCTCTTCTTCATTATCGCTACCCTGGCCTTTGTCGCTCTCCTCTCGGGCCTGAGCTACCGGGCCTACGGATTTATGGAGTCGGTGGAGTTTTGCGGCCAGTTATGCCATAAGGTTATGGCGCCGGAGTTCACCGCATATCAAAGCTCCCCGCATGCCCGGGTGACCTGCGTTTCCTGCCACATCGGGGCCGGGGCCGATTGGTTCGTGCGGTCCAAGCTCTCCGGGGTCCGGCAAGTCCTGGCCGTAGCCTTCAACACCTACCCCAGGCCCATATCGGCCCCCATCAGAGACCTGCGTCCAGCCCGGGAGACCTGCGAGACGTGCCACTGGCCGGAGAAGTTCTTTGGAGACCAGGTAGTGACCAAAGTCCGCTATCTACCAGACGAGGCTAATTCCGAACAACGGCTTACTCTGACGATTAAGACCGGGGGCGGAGGCAAGGAGCTGGGTATCCCTTCCGGAATTCACTGGCATATGAATATCAGCAACGAGATAGACTACATAGCCACAGACCGGGAGCGACAGCAGATACCGTGGGTACGGCAGAAGGATTCCGAAGGACGGGTGACTGTCTACGTCGCAAAAGACGTGCCTCTTACGCCGGACCAGATTGACCGGGCGGAGAAGAGAACGATGGACTGCATGGACTGCCATAACCGTCCCACCCATAACTTCCGCACCCCGGACGAAGCCGTTGACCGGGCTTTGAACGCCGGAAAGATAGACCGCACATTGCCTTATGTCAAACGGGAGGCGGTCAAGGTCATGAGCCAGAGTTATTCTGACACAGACAAGGCCTTCCGAGCTATTGACCAGTCCCTTACCAGTTTCTACCGCCAGAGCTACCCCGAAGTCTATATTGGCCGCGGAGCCTGGATCGAGGCCGCGGTAAGCGAAGTCCAGCAGGCCTATGCCACCAGCGTCTTCCCTGGTATGAACGTTGACTCCAAGACCTACGCCGACAATATCGGCCACCAGAGAACACCGGGATGCTTTCGTTGCCACGATGGCAAGCACGTAAGCCCTGCTGGCAAGGTGATCCGCCAGGAGTGCGGCACGTGTCACACCATGCCGTCAGTGGTAGAAACCCCAGGCAGGCAAGGCGGAAAGCCCGCTTCCGGTGGTTGACTCTAACATTGCCAGGTGGCACAATCTAGCTCAGAACCACTTGCTCCTGCTAAGCGGGAAACGACGATCTTGAAAGGAAATGATGATAACCATTGACCTGGACCCCAACATCGCCACCATAGGACCTTTCACCCTGGCCTGGCACGGCGTTTTCAGCGCTATAGGCATAATTGTCGGCATCTGGCTCTGTACACGCCTGCTCCGTGGAACAGGGATCACCGAGGATGACACCTACACCCTGGCCCTCTGGGCGGTTATCGGGGGCATCGTCGGGGCACGTCTCTTCCACGTGATTGACGCCTGGGACTTATACTCGCAGAACCTGCTCCAGATTGTGATGATCAACGAGGGTGGCCTTTCCATCTATGGCGCCATCGTAGTTGGCACCCTTACAGTGATTGTGACCATGCTGCTAAAACGCATTAACATTGGACAGTTCCTGGATGCCGGCGCGCCGGGCCTGGTCCTGGGGCAGGCTATCGGCCGCATCGGCGACGTCATAAACGGCGAGCACCACGGCCTGCCGACGGACTGGCCCATTGGGGTCCGCTACGTTAATCCCAATACACTAGGCGAGCCCGGCAAGGTAGTGCATCTGGCAGTAGGATATGAGATGGTCTGGGACATAATCGCTTTAGCGGTCCTATTGCGCTTGAGGGGTCGCCTGCCGCAGAACGGCATGGTTTTCCCCCTTTATATGGCCCTCTACGCCTTTGGTCGCTTCTTCATAACCTTCACGCGTGTAGATACCAAGGTTATCATTGGATTGACTCAGGCCCAGGTCATAGCCGTCGTGATGTTTGTCGTTGCCATTCCGATACTGGCATGGATGGCCACCCGGCCGAAACGGGAACAGCAGGTGAAGGTAGAAGCGTAGGGAAAGGCTGCCCTCTACCCCAAAAACCTCCTGACCGCCGACGCTTCCACGATCACGTCCGCGATGCCGTTCTCCTCCTGATGAAGGACGGCGCTGATTATCCGGCTGGTGCTTGCCCGGTGGGCTTCGTCAGGCTCTACCCCGGCCAGGTCAAGTGACCGTAGCGCCGGCTTACACTGTTACGGCATTTGAAGAAATAGTTGGGTGCCGGTGCCGGCCAGGACAAGCTCAGAAGAGTATGAATGTAGTGTGGGGGCTTGTCCCCTGCTGGGGTGGGGAGCGGGGGACTCCAGGGTCTGCGGAGCAAGAAGCGCTTCGCCGCACTGGACACATACCTCAGCGGGCGGGTTTTCCAGCAGATAAAGCTTACCTTGATATGGCTGTCGGTAATGCATCTTCGTAGGGCATGAAACACCCCGAATCCGGTAACTGACCGATGACACAAGTGGAATAAGACTGCCTCTGGAGGGATACCGTTTCCCAACGGATAACGGATGAGGGAAACGGATAACGGATGCATGGCCCAACCCCTCCCGGTTAGCGCTGCTTCCTGCCCCGCAGGTCGGAGAGGCGCACTGGCTGGCCATTCTGGTCCACCAGGGCGAAGTCCGGCGCGGCCTTGGAAGGGGGACCGTTGCGGGCTGCTGCCGGCTGGCAGGCGGCCAGCCCCAGGGACAACAATACCATGCTAATTAAGAGGCGGAGATTCATCTGACGATCTTTCTACTTCTGGTTTAGGCTGTCCAGGACAGCCAGGACTCCGGCATTATCTGGTATATCTCTCATTGACCCGCTATAGTGCTGATAGCGGATCCGTCCAGTTTTGTCCACCACTAATAGAGCAGG
>JAUYDP010000027.1 GCA_030691805.1 Dehalococcoidia bacterium
CGGGTATTACCGAGTCCGATTCCGCTCTGGCCCCATTGTACCCGTCTGACCTGCAGCAGATGCAGCGGGTCCAATCTTCGCCACCTTTAACAGCCCAGGCTGCCCTCATAATGGACGCAGCGACGGGTAAGGTCGTTTTCGAAAGGCAGGCCCGCCAGCGGCGCCCCATCGCCAGCCTGACCAAGATTACGACCGCCCTGGTCGCCCTGGAGAAGGGCAAGCGTCAGGACCAAGTGACCGTGCCCCGGATACCACTACCCGAAGAAGCCAGCATGGGCCTGCTCTGGGGCGATGTCTTGACCTTGGAGGACTTGCTTTGGGGCCTTCTTTTGCCCTCCGGAAATGACGCTGCACTGGTCATCGCCTACCACGTGGGCGGGGGCTCGACTGAGAACTTCGTGAAACTGATGAACCAGAAGGCTGCGGAACTGGGCTTGAAGGATACGCATTTCGTCAATCCCCATGGCCTCGATGAGGACGGACATTACAGCAGCGCTTATGACCTCGCGGTTACGGCTCGCAAGGCTATGGAGAACCCCGTCTTCGCTAAAATGGTGGGGACTCGTAGCTGGACCATTCGGGCCTCTCGGACTTTCTATCTCATCAGCTCAAACTTCCTTTTGCGACCCCAAAACGAATCCATCGGGGCTGACGGCATCAAGACCGGATTAACCGACGACGCCGGGGACTCCATCGTAGCCTCGGCCACCCGAGACGGGCGGCGGGTTATTGTAGTAGCGTTGGACACAGCCGACCGCACCGCGGAAGCCATCAAACTCTTCAACTATGCCTTTGCCAGCTTCCAGTGGGTAGAGCTGGCTTTACCTCCATACCTGGTGATAAGCGACGGGAATGGCAAGCTCCGGCCCATTGCCCTGAAGGAACCCCGTTTCGAGTATCTGGCTAAATGGGAAAACAGGCGTTTCATTCCGGTCCTCAAGCTGGATGGGGGGGGTGAACTACAGCCCGGCAAACCCGCAGGTTCGGTCAGCTTCTGGAACGCCCAGGGGGTTCTGCCCGAAATCCCTGTGGTCGTGAGGTAGGCCATACCGAACCCCCCCGTTATCGCCATAGACGGACCCTCAGGCGTCGGAAAGAGCGTGGTAGGAAAAGTGCTGGCCCAGCGGCTCGGTTATGGTTTTGTGGATACGGGCGCTATGTACCGGGCGCTGACCCTGGTGGCTATTCAGCGGGGCATCGGCCCGACCGACGAGCAAGCCCTGATTGGATTAGCCCAGGAGACCCAGATTCTCATCACCCGGCCCACTGTTGACGATGGACGCGCCTATTCCGTTTTTGTGCAAGGCCAGGATGTCACATGGGAAATTCGTAGCTCGGAGGTGGAGGCCCAGGTATCCTTTGTCTCACGAGTGCCGGGCGTCCGAGACGCCCTGGTGGCCCAGCAACGCCTGATGGCTGAAGCGGGGCGAGTGGTTATGGTTGGTAGGGATATTGGCACCGTGGTTGTAGCCAGTGCAGGCCTGAAGGTCTACCTGACCGCCTCGCCAGAAGAGCGAGCCAGGAGGCGGTACAAGGAGCTACAGGAACGCGGGGAAGCAGTGGACTGGGAGGTGCTCCGCCAGGAGATGGACCGCCGTGATAAAATAGATAGCGGGCGTGCCCACTCCCCTCTCCGCCCGGCCGAGGATGCCCACATCGTTGACACGGAGAATCGAGCCATCCAAGAGGTAGTAGCGGAGATCGAGCGTCTTCTGGAAGCCCGTTAGTGTATCTTTTCTACTACGTAGCTACTTTCTTAACCAGGATGCTGCTTTTTACCCTGACCCGCTTGGAGGTGTCGGGTCGAGAACGGGTTCCCAAGAAGGGGCCCCTTATTTTAGTCAGTAATCACTTGAATAATTTAGACCCACCCATTCTTGCCGCTTGCCTGTCTCGGCGTGTGGTATTCATGGCCAAGGAGGAGCTTTATTATGCCCGAAACATTTCCGGGATCCTTTCCAGGGGCTTTGGGGCATTCCCTGTGCGCAGAGGAGAGGTAGACCGGCGTGCCCTCAAGCTGGCTCTTAAGATGCTGGAGAATGGGCTGGTCCTGGGTCTCTTTCCAGAGGGCACCCGCAGCCTAAACGGCCAGCTCCAGGAGGCCCAGATGGGCACGGCCTGGATCGCCTTGCACTCCGGAGCTCCCATTCTCCCAGTTGCCATCTGGGGTACAGAGTCGGTCCGAACGGTAGGTGACGTGCTGGCCCGGCCGAGTATCAGTGTCCGTATCGGAGAGCCGTTTTCCCTGCCTGCTTTGCCATCAGGAACCAGGAGCGTCCGCCTTGGCCTGGCCACGTTAGCCATAATGGGAACGATCGCTGGGCTTCTTCCGCCAGAGTACCGGGGGGCTTACAGCGACGTAGGCGCAGCAGAGTGGAAATAATCGTATCCCGGAAGAAGGGCTTCTGCGCTGGAGTGCGCCGGGCGGTGGAGATGATGGAGCGCTTCGCCAGGGAAGAGGTTCCCATCGAGACCTTGGGGAGCATCGTACACAATCCTCAAGTCGTTGAGAGGCTGGCCGCCAAAGGGGTAACAGCGGCAGAGTCCTTGGTCCAGGTCCGGGGCGGGACCGCGGCTATCACTGCCCACGGTATGGGCCCAATGGTGGAGGAAGAAGCAAAGAGCCGGGGCATCCGGCTCATAGATGCTACGTGCCCGATCGTCAAAAAGGTCCACTTGATTGCACGCGATTTGGCGGCTGCCGGCTATGACGTCGTAATCTTTGGTGATCCTAAGCATCAAGAGGTTCGGGGCATAGCTGAGTGGGCGGGCGAGCGGGTCCTGGCTACACTTGAATGGCCGCCTCTTGCGAGATCGAAGCTGTCTCTTAGGAAGATCGCCCTTCTCAGCCAGACGACGCAGGGGGAGGAGGATTTCCGTCTCTTTATTAACAAAGTCCTGGAGTCCTCGCTGGGCCGGGCCCGGGAGGTGCGCATTGTCAACACCATATGCGGCGTTACCGATGCACAAAAGGGGGCTGCACGGGAGCTAGCCCAGGGCGTAGACCTTATGCTGGTAATAGGGGGCCGCGCCAGCGCCAACACGCGCCACCTGGCCGAGACCTGTGCCAGAGCCGGGGTTGAGACCCACCACATAGAGACCGCAGGTGAGATTGACCCCAATTGGCTTAGGGGTAAGAACAGGGTGGGCGTAACGGCTGGCACATCCACCCCGGACTGGGTCATCGAAGAGGTGGTGGCTGCTTTGGAGTTAGAAGGAGGAGAGGTCCTGGCCTAGCCCCTGTTCCTCGACGGCCGGAAGTTGCTATTTAGTGATCACCAGTATAGAGCCTACCACGACCAGCATCGTCCCAATGATCAGATTACGGCTGACCTTCTCTGTGCCCAGTAAGAGGAGAAACGCAATTGCGAAAAGAGGGTTCAGGTTAATCACCGACTGGACGACGGAGACATACTCCATTTTCAGGGCGGCGAACTGGAAGAGCGTGCCCACGGTATGGGTTACTCCCGCCAGGACGACAAATCCCAAGGTGACCGCATCTACTTTGGGCAAGAAGAGGCGCCTTTGGCTGACAGCCATCATGGCATAGTAGATTGGCACCACCGCCGCAGTGCTGATGACGGTGCCTAGAGCCTGGGGCATGCCACCGATGAGGCCCCACTTGGCGATATTAGGGGTGATGCCGTAAAAGAAGGCGGCGGCGAAGGCGAAGGAGTACCGGCTCATTCTGCTCTCCGGGCTATGAAATATAGCCCTACGAACACCATGAGGATTCCCAGTGCCATCTTTAGGTTGACTACCTCATTAAAGGCTAGTAAGGCCACAGCCGGGGCTACCAGGATCGAGGCGCCGACTATCGAGATGCTAGGGCCGGCCCCGATTTTGGTTATACTGACGTAGTACATGGTGCGGCCGAGTACGATGGTGGTGATGCCGACCACTGCGAAGGTTAGGAACTGCTCTGGATGCAGGGTAGGAATCACGGCCAGGTCTCCGGAGAAGAAGGAATAGGTTGTGATAACCACCAGACCGGCCAGGATGCCGTAGAAGTTGGTGGAGATTATGTCCAGCTTGAGCATGGCCCGCCGCGCGAAGAGGGGATTGGTGCCCCAAGAGATGGCAGTGGCGAGGGACAGGAGCACAGCCAGCACGGTGAACCCATAATAGCACAGGGGCCAGGGCCCGGCAAACGCTGGCGGGCCATTGCGGCTATTTCAGCTTATAGTAAGTAGCTCTTCCCTTCCCCATACGAACAATCAGACCCAATTCAACCAATTTCCGGAAGTCTTTGCTCCGAGTAGCTTTGGCTCTATCAGTCAGCTTCGCATACTCTCGGTCAGTAATGTAGCCTTTTTCGTAAATATGGGTGAGAACCTGCTGATGATAGGGTTTGAGCTCACTCTCAGGGCTGATCGTATACGTCGCAAGCTGCTTTTGCACCCGCAGGAGCTCGTCAATTACTCCCTCGGTGAGGTATTCCAGCCACTCCGTAAAATCAATGGCGCCGGCAATATCGTAGTAGTTACCAGAAACCCCCACCTTTCGAAAGTAGTTGGCCACGTTCCTGTTGTAGAAGTTCTCAAAACTGAAGAGATTAAACGTGTTGAGACCCATCTGAGCGAGAAGCACTTTCGCAGCCAGACGAGCAGTTCTTCCGTTACCGTCCATGAAAGGATGGATGACTACAAACTGCTTATGGAAAACGCCGGCGAGAATCAAAGGATCAATGCTTCCCTTGTTGTCCTGAACAAACGCCAGCAACTGCTTCAGAAGAGGGAGCACGTCAACAGAGTCGGGCGGCAAATAGATCACAGAACCAGACCCAGGATCATTCACAAACACTGGCTCGTCGCGCAGTCGGCCGGTCTTATACCTGGGCAACAAGCCTTTCACCACTTGAGCGTGGATCGAGAGAAGAAGCCTAAGATCAAGTTCTACTTGCCCTTCTTTCAGGAGGCGATCGAGGTTTTCCAGCCCTTGATTGTAGTTGAGGACTTCTTGTTCGCTTTCCCGGGCATACTGCGGCTTGGATTTGAGGATTTTCTTCACCTCGGTGAGAGGCAAAGGATTGCCTTCAATGCTCGTCGAGGCGTAGGTGGACACCGCTCGGGCATCCTTTTCAAATTCAACCAGTACCGTTTGCGGAAAGGTTCGGCTATTGAGCTCGGTGACTATCTCGCCAATTCTTTTTACATTGGCCAAGAGCCGGTGCGTAATC
>JAUYDP010000032.1 GCA_030691805.1 Dehalococcoidia bacterium
TACCGGGAGACCTCTGTTAGCCGGGACAGCCGGCCCTCATCCAGACAGGAAAACCCCAGCTTGAGCATCAGGTTAGGAATGATGGAGCCGAGGTTGGCGTTGCCGCAGCGTTCGCCGTAGCCGTTGATAGTGCCCTGCACCTGGGTTGCCCCGCTTCGGACCGCCGCCAGGGTGTTGGCCACCGCCAACTCTCCGTCATTATGGGCGTGGATGCCCAGCGTTGTAGACACCGTCTCTCTGGCCCGCTGGCAAATCTCCGCGACCTGGATGGGCAGGGCGCCTCCGTTGGTATCGCAGAGAACGATGCAGTCTGCCTGGCCCTCCGCTGCGGCCGTAATAGTCTTCAAGGCGTACTCCGCGTTGGCCTTGAATCCATCGAAGAAGTGCTCGGCATCGTAAAATACCGTCAGCCCCTGGGACTTGAGGAAAGCTACGGAGGTCCGGATTATGCGAAGGTTCTCAGCCAGGGTCGTGTCCAATACCCGGGTGACGTGCAGGTCCCAGCTTTTTCCAACGATGGTGACCACGGGAGTTCCCGCCTCCACTAGCGCTTGAATGTTGGGATCGGCCTCCGGACGGCTCTTGGGCCGGCAAGTACTCCCGAAGGCGGCTAGACGGGCGGTAGAGAGCGAGAGGCTTCTGGCCTGGCGGAAGAACTCCGCATCCTTGGGGTTGGAGCCTGGCCATCCTCCCTCGATGTAGTGAACTCCAAGCTCGTCCAGCTTGCGGACGATCTGTAGCTTGTCCTCAACGGAGAAGGATATGCCTTCCCCCTGGGCGCCGTCCCGGAGAGTGGTGTCATAGACTTGGATGGAGGCTGACATTGACCTAGTGTTCCGCTATGGTGGTTTCGCACCATGTCATTCTGAGCGAGGCAATGTCATTCTGGCGCAGCAATGTCGTTCTGAGCGAGGCAATGTCATTCTGGCGCAGCAATGTCATTCTGAGCGCAGCGAAGAATCTCCGCGCTCCCACCAGACTCAAGCCTCTAATCGAAGCGTGGAGATTCTTCGCCTCCGCTTGCTTCGTTTCCTCAGCGGCTTGGCTGACCACTCCGCTCCGGCTCAGAATGACATTCATCATAATGTGCGCTGACGTAAGCATCAGTCCTTGAAGACCGCCCCAGTGCTGGCCGAAGTAACCATGGCGGCGTACCGTTTTAGATAGCCGGAACTGACTTTAGGTTGGAAGGGCTTTAAGAAACGGCGGCGCTCCGCCAACTGTTCCTCGGTCAGGTCCACCTCCAGCCGGTAGCCGGGGATATCTATGCAAACTATATCGCCGTCCTTTAGCAGGGCAACCGGCCCGCCGGCCGCCGCTTCCGGAGAGACGTGTCCGATAGCCGCGCCACGGGTGGCGCCGCTGAAGCGACCGTCAGTCAGAAGAGCAACACTCTCATCCATGCCCATACCACTTAATAGGGACGTCGGAGTTAGCATCTCCCTCATGCCCGGCCCGCCGCGAGGCCCCTCGTAACGAATAACCACCACGTCCCCCGGCCGGATAGAGCCGCCACGAATGGCCTCCGTCGCCTCCTCTTCCGAATCGAATACCCGTGCCGGGCCCCGGTGCCTGAGCATGGATGGCGCCACCGCCCCTCGCTTGACCACTGCCCCATCGGGCGCCAGGTTGCCGAAGAGTATCGCCAGGCCACCCGTCTGGCTGTGGGCTTCGGCCAGGTGGCGAATCACCACGCCGTCGGCGCCGGCGGCATCCTTCAAGTCCTCCCCCAGCGTGCCGCAGGTAACGGTGCGCACGCTTAAATTGAGAAGAGGCCCCAATTCCTTCATCACTGCTGGAACGCCTCCGGCAAGGTCCAGGTCCTCCATCCGGTCTTCGCCGGAAGGGCTTATCTTGCACAGGTGGGGTGTTTTCTCGCTTATGTCGTAAAGGCTGGGCAGCGGAAACGAGACGCCCGCCTCGTGAGCTATGGCCATCAGGTGCAGAACGGAGTTGGTGCTGCCACCCAGGGCCATATCCACCACCAGGGCGTTATAAAGTGAATCGTGGGTAACAATTTCGCAAGGCCTCAGGTCCTCCCGCAATATCCGCATCACCTGGCCTCCGGTCTCCTTGGCAAGGACTATGCGGCGGGAATCCACCGCCGGTATGGTCCCGTTGCCTGCCAGGGCCAGGCCCAGCGCTTCCGTCAGGCAGTTCATAGTGTTGGCGGTGAAGAGTCCGGCGCAGCTCCCGCAGGTGCGGCAGGCCAGTTTCTCAAGGGTCTCCAGGTCGCCGACCGACATCTCCCCCTTGTCGTACCGCCCCACGCCCTCGAAAACGGAGCTGAGGTCTATTTTATTCCCCGCCGGCGTCCTTCCTGCCAGCATAGGGCCGCCGCTGACGAAGATAGACGGGATATTCAGGCGGACCGCAGCCATCAGCATGCCCGGGATTATCTTGTCACAGTTGGGTATGAACACCAGGGCATCGAACTGGTGGGCCTCCACCGCCGCCTCGACCGAGTCGGCGATAAGCTCACGGCTGGGCAGGCTATAGCGCATACCGGAATGGCCCATGGCGATGCCGTCGCAGATGGCGATGGTATTTATCTCAAAGGGCGTGCCTCCGGACATGCGTACGCTGTCCTTGACCGCCTGGGCGATGATGCCCAGATGCTTATGGCCAGGCACCACTTCCGTGAAGCTATTGACTACGCCCACAAAAGGCTGCTCGATCTCCCGTTGGGTGCAGCCCAACGAGCGAAGTAACGCTCTATGAGGGGCACGCTCGGGCCCGCTCTTGACGATTTCGCTTCTCATTGTTACGCCTTTACCCTGATAAAAGGACTCGAAGTTCGGATAGGAGGGGCTTTCTAGCCCCACCGGCCCAAGCCACTTAGTACACCCAACTTCAAGTTAAAGGTTAGCAGAGGGGGTGGGCAGTGTCAAACCAGAGAGACGAGTAGACGAGCCGCGACTGCATCTCGATTAGCAGCCAGGGTCTGTTGGCTGTGGGCCGTCTCTGGGTAGAACCGGTGACTAACCACCGCATCCAATAGTTGAGGAGCTATAAGATTATGTCCGCTAAACTGCCGGTGCTTCGCTCGTTGACCAGTTTCCCGGAAAGGGTGCTAATCATCTACATAACCGACCGCCTGTGTTCTGTCGACAACGTTCAACTGTGGGCACAGAAAGAGAGAGCGTTGCTGGACGACTCTATCACGAGAATCTATGTGGTTAACCCGTTCGTCGACCCGCCTAACCCGGGCGAATGCAAAGAACCCTCTCTCGAGGAAGTGGCTTGGTAGCCGGCAAAACTTGCCCCTGGATACCGCTTGCGGAGTCCCCCACGGCCAGCGTCATGACTGAGGTCTGGCGGCGAACCTTCGCGCCCCTGGTGGTCAAGCAGGCCTCCGGCTGGTGAAGTAGGGCAGGCCTTTCAGCCCGCTGGCGGGTGTCGTATAATGGCGGAGGCTTGGAGTTGGTCGAAGGCATGAATCCGACTTCATAACGCCCGCGGCTACCCGGCTTATCTTTACCATGAAAGTTTGTGCTGCCATCTGGCAAGGCATGGTAGACCTGGTGGCCTGGGGCTTGATGGACGCCCCATCCGTTGTGGTGAGGCCCCTCTATCCGTTGTGAATCTGGCAGGCCTCTCCTCACTCCTTTCCCATCCCTAACTCGGACTGTTCGATGCCGCCTCCCATAGCTGATAGTA
>JAUYDP010000045.1 GCA_030691805.1 Dehalococcoidia bacterium
CTAAGACACCAAGGCACAAAGAAAGTTATGGAATATAAGCCTCTTTCAGAGCGTGAATTCGCGTCTTTGTGACTTTGTGGCTGAGTAATTACGATTTTTGGAACGAGGTTGGGCATTCCCAGTCACGGTGGGTCAACACAAGGTTGACCCCTACGTTACCGTACGGGCGAACCCCGTGTCCGCCCAATGGCAATGTAGGGGCGGACCTCGTGTCCGCCCTTTTGTGCCGAACCTTGCCACGCTCCCTTCGCCAAAGCCAAACTTGAATTTCCCCAATATGTCCGGTAAAATTCATTTATCCACTTGTTACACGGAAAGGTAGGTATTGATGGCGGTCTATCTGAGGATTGAGACATGCTTCCCTGAGTTTAGCGCCAAGGGCCTGGCATTCATGGGCCAAGATGAAATGGAAAAAGGTGGCTTTCAGGAAGGGGATATCATCGAAGTCCTCAGCCAGTTCGGCAAGGGCGTCCTGGCCCGCTTGGGGAAGCCCAGCCCGGAAGACCGGGGACAGGGAATCATTCGCATAGACCAGTACCTTCGCCAGTCCATCAAGACCTTCCTGGGCGATATGGTCGAGGTGGACAAAGGATATGCCAAGCCGATCCAGCGGTTGGTCCTGGCGCCCCTGGTTGACGTCTCCGACGTCGCAGGGCTGGAAGCCTATCTTCTACAGGCCTTCGCCTCGATTGGTCTAACGGCAAGCAAAGGCGGGATCCTTTACGCCATCCTTCCCGGCGCTTCTTCCGGAGCGCCTTTCAAGGTGATTGATCTGGACCCAGGGGCGGGCCTGATCACCACCAATACCCATCTAGAGCTAAAGTATGTATTCTCGGTATGGTCCGGCAGCCAGCTTGAGGTAACCTTCGAGGACGTCGGAGGGTTGAACAAGGAGATACGGATGGTGCGGGAGCTAATTGAGCTTCCGCTACGTTTCCCCGACGCCTTCCGACAACTGGGCATCAACCCTCCCCGCGGCATTATCTTCCATGGCCCTCCGGGGTCCGGCAAAACCCACCTGGCCAAGGCCATCGCTAACGAGATAAACGCTAAGTTCCTTTATATTAACGGCCCCGAGATCATAAGCTCCATTTACGGAGAGACGGAGGCGAACCTGCGCAAGACCTTTGAGGAGGCGTCCCGCCATCTGCCGTCCATCGTTTTCATTGACGAGCTGGATGTCATGGCCCCCAAGCGGGGCGAAAGCGGCTCTCAGACCGATACCCGCATGGTTACCCAGTTGCTGGAGATGATGGACGGTCTCAAACGGGTCGAGGGGATCATGGTCATCGGCACTACCAACCGCATTGACTCCCTGGATAAAAGCATTCGGCGCCCCGGCCGCTTCGACCGGGAGATATTCATCGGTCCCCCAGACAGAGCCGGGCGCCTGGAAATACTGCGCATTCACACGAGGGGGATGCCGCTCTCCCATGAGGCTATGGACTACCTGGACGAGGTGGCCAGGCAGACCAACGGCTTCGTCGGCGCCGACTTGATGGAGCTATGCCGGGAGTCAGGCCTCAACGCCCTTCGACGCCAGATCGGTGACCAGTGGACCTCGCTGGCCCATCTACAGGTCACCATCAGCGACCTGGCGGTAGATAAAGAGGACTTCCAGCAGGCCGTTGGCCGCGTGCGGCCGTCGGCCATGCGGGAGGCCATCGCCGCCATCCCGGAGCTCGGTTGGGACGATATTGGCGGATTGGACGAAGTCAAAGAGAGGCTGCGAGAGTTGATCGAGAAACCCCTCCAGCACCCGGCAGCCTTCGCCTCCATGGGCATCAAACCGCCGACTGGAATATTGCTTTACGGGCCTCCGGGCACGGGCAAGACCCTCCTGGCCCAGGCCATCGCCAACCAGTGCCAAGCCAACTTCCTCTCGGTAAAAGGCCCTGAGATCTTCAGCAAGTGGCTTGGTGAATCGGAGGAGGGAATACGTCAACTCTTCCGAACGGCCCGGCAGGTGGCTCCGGCCATTATCTTCTTCGACCAGATAGACGCCATTGTGCCCACGCGGTCCGCCGGGGCTGACAACCGGGCCTCGGAGCGCGTCGTCAACCAACTCCAGACCGAAATGGACGGGATAGAGCCTCTAAGCGGCATCACCGTTGTAGCGGCCACCAACCGTCTTGACCTGATAGACCCGGCTATTCTCCGGCCAGGCAGGTTCGGGGTGCATATCTACGTTCCCGAGCCCAACGAGGCGGACCGCAAAGCCATCTTCCGGGTACATCTGCGGGGGGCGGTTATTGACGACAACTCCAGCCTGGACGATATACTAAACATGCTAGCGGCCAACTCCGAGAGATTCAGCGGAGCGGAGATCGCAGCGGTCTGCCACGAAGCCAGGCTTATAGCCCTGCGCCAGTCCGGATTCGAGAGTGGAGTACCGCTGACCATAGAGCACTTCCAGGAGGCCCTTGACAAGGTCACCGTTAGCCGTATGATCTACTCCGAGCAGCCGGCAAACTAACCCTATCCAAACAGGCGCCGCAGGCCGGGGGTTTGGGGGTGTCACCCAAATCTCTTCTTCTGTGTTAGAATAATTAAAACTCAAGGAGCCTGATTTATGAGGGCAATCATCCTGGCGGGCGGGAAGGGCGAGCGACTCCGCCCCTTCACCGATGACCGCCCCAAGCCCATGTTAGAGGTCCTGGGCAAACCGATTATCGGATACCAGATTCAATGGCTTCAAGCCCAGGGTGTGGACCACATCATCATCTCCTGCGGCTATCGCTGTGAGGTGATTCAGGGGTATTTCGGCGATGGCCAGAAATGGGGATTGCATATAGATTACTCCGTAGAGGACGCCCCCCTAGGTCGCGGAGGCGGCATAAAACTGGCTATGGCTATGCTGCCCGGCGGGAACGACCCCATTATCGCCACCAACGGCGATATAATCACCAATTTCAACCTCCAACCACTGCTCGAAGCGCACTCCAGATCCGGAGACTTAGCTACTATCGTACTGACCCCTTTTGTAAGCCCCTACGGTATAGTAGAAGTTAAGGATAGCCGGGTCACCGGCTTTCGAGAGAAGCCGGAGTTGCCCTATTGGATTAACGGTGGTATCTACGTGCTTTCCAGGGAGGTCTACACTTGTCTACCCGACCAGGGAGACCACGAGGACACCACCTTCCCCCAACTAGCCAGCCAGGGCAATTTGGGCGCCTTCAAGACCCAGGCCTTTTGGCGGGCGGTGGACACAGTAAAGGACCTCTCCGAGGTCAACCATGAGCTGGAGAAGCGCCTGCTTAGCTCGTTCTTCTCACAAGGCTAGTAGAATCGTTCAAACCTCGGCCGCCGCCCAAACAGGCGGCGCCCACCGTACGCAAATGTGTTATAGCTACGGACCTGGGGATCAACGCTTCTTGTGTTAGAGCCTACCGAGCATAGGCGCATTACTAAGACGCATCGTCGTCGCATCTCTTTCAGCCGTGGCGCTCTCCGTGCGTAGATACATCCCTGAGACGGGTCGTTGCCGAATCCCCTTCGATCGTTGGGCCCACCGAGCGTAGGGACAACGCTGTGTGGTTGCCCTGGGGTGGTGCGCCGCCACTCCCCACCGCCTCGTACGGAGGTAATGCCGTTTTCTCGGGCCGCAGATACGCGCACCACTCCCCTCCTGAATTTGGATAGCCAGGAGCGATTTTCTTGTAAAGGGCTGTATTAAACTGTAGAGACGGGCCGGTGGCCCGTCTCCCCGTTGTGATGCTCTGATGCCGGCTTTCTAAAGACAACTGGTTTAAGATCCCAACCCAAACCCATTGAAACGAGACGGAGGGGCGATGAACGAACAAGAACAAGCCCGCCGGTCAGTTGATATTGGCGATACGGCCGTGAAGGCCAGTACCGGGAAAACCTGGGCGGAATGGTTCGCCATCCTCGATGGCGCAGGCGCGACCCGGATGAGCCACAAGGAGATCGTCACCTATCTCGGAGAACACCATCAGGTCCCAGAATGGTGGCAGCAAATGGTTACCGTAACCTACGAACAAAGTCGCGGCCTGCGTGAGAAGCACGAGACGCCAGGCGGATTCCAGGTGTCCGTGACCAAGACCATCGCCGTTCCCGTTGACAAGCTCCGATCTGCCCTATGCGCGTCTAACCAGTCGAGAAACGGGCCTTCCCTGCTGAAGGGGCGGCTGGAGCCACAAGTACAAGCTCCAGAGATTTATAGCGTCTAGACTAGGGGACAGCGAGCGACCGAAGCGGCTTTAAATATTAGCCAGCGCCTCAGTCTCGATAGTAGCGATAATGACAGGCTCATGGGTA